>NZ_JBALOW010000002.1:20616-216362 GCF_036965085.1 Bacillus sp. JJ1532 | reverse complement strand
TGCATGGGCGGCTAAAGGGCGCAATTCCGCGAGAATTATAGGAATTTTCCGTAAAAAACTCCTTCTCGATAAGGTTTTTTAATTGTAAAATAATGAGATTATTTTACGGGGGAATTTTTACAATGAGGAGAGAGAATGATGATAAGAAAACTAGATAAAAGTGATCACGAGGTTTGTTTTAATTTGTTAAAAACCAAGGCTGCTGAAAACTTATTTATTATTGGTGACATTGAGGCTTATGGATATGAACAAGAATTCCAAAAGCTTTGGGGAGAGTTTAACGAAAGTGGAGAATTAATTGCTGTTTTATTAAAATACGAGGAAAACTATATTCCTTTTGCAGTAGAATCATTTAATGCCGAAGGATTTGCTGAGATTATGTCTAATGACTCTGCTTTTAAGATGATGTCTGGACTAAAAGATATCACTGAAAAAATTGAGCCATACTTGGATAAGCACCTAAAAAGAAAAAGACAATTATATTATGCTAAGTGTACTAGATTAAATATTAATAAAAATAATATTGATTTTTCGAATGTACAACAAGCATTTCCACACGATGCTGAAGCACTTGTTGAATTACTAAACTCAATTCCAGAATTTAGTGATTCAACAATTACAGTAGAGAGAAAACGTCGAGGAATAGAAAATGGAACTTCACGTTCATTTTTTATTATGGAAGAAGGAAAAATGGTATCAACAGCATCAACGACAGCAGAAAATTCCTTATCAGCAATGGTTGTTGGTGTAGCTACGCTAGAAAACTATAAGAAAAAAGGATATGCAACCAACTGCATGCTCAAGCTTTGCAGTGATCTTTTACATGAAGGAAAAGAACTATGTTTGTTCTATGATAATCCAACAGCTGGAGTAATCTATAAAAGAATCGGTTTTGAGGATATTGGATTATGGATGATGTATACATATTGTTAAAGGTTCAAGACTATTCTTATTGGAGCCTTTTCTAATTGTGCTAATAATATAGTTAAGTAAGCATTGGTAAGCTCTTCAGTTTTTAATAATATATTAGATCTTCAGCCAATCGGGCGCAATTCTTCAGGAACGAACTTATTTAAACTTGGCTCAGGTATGTGAACAAGGAATTTACCTTGTTCACAAGTCAGGACGTGGTTATGCGGTTTAAGGTTAATAATTATTTGATTAATGTTACTTTACAAGAATATGTGCTATATTTTAGTTGCTACATAGTAATTTAAGAATATAGAGGTGTATAAGAATGAATAAAACAGAATTAGTAAAAGTTGTTTCAACACAAGCTGAATTGACACAAAAGGATACTTCAAAGGCAGTTGATGCGTTATTTGATACGATTTCAAACACACTTGCTGAAGGAGAAAAAATCCAATTAATTGGATTTGGAACGTTTGAAGTACGTGAACGTTCAGCTAGAAAAGGTCGTAATCCACAAACCGGTGAAGAAATAGATATTGCTGCTTCTAAGATTCCTGCTTTTAAGCCAGGTAAGGAATTAAAAGAAGCTGTGAAATAATAATATATCTTAACAGTATAAATAACTCTTATATGAGAAGGAAAGAACTAAGAGTATTTTTTATTTAAAGATGATTGAGTATCTAACCACAGAACTCAAAAATTAATATTAATATTTTTTTCACTAAAGGGCGTATTTCCAGAGTATGGATCTGCGCTTTTTTGCATGAAAGGGCCATTTTATAGAGGAAGAGTCTCAAGAAAAATTGAATACTTATGGTAATGCTAGTGTGATGTTTGTGAAAGTTTTTACTTAAACAATAGGGCAGGTTAGTGCAATAAGATAAGGAGAAACTTTAACCTTACTAATTCGTAATTAAATTTAAGCAATTATTAAAACGGGGGGAGGTATTATGTCTGAAAAAGAAAGAGAAAGATTGAAAGCAACAGAACAACGAAAAAATCCTCGAGGTGCTTTAAACAATTCGTGGGCTCAAGCCCATACTGGAGTACCAAGCAGTGGTTGTTTAGTTAATTTATTTTCTGTCCTAATTATAATTGGATTTGTTCTCTTAGTAAGAGCGTGCTCAATCTAATCATTGAAGTAACTTGTGCGATAGGGAAAATTTGTGCTGTCAATACTGAAAGCTTTCTTATTGTGCCAACGGAACAGAATACATTATTTATGAGATTTAAATGGCTGAAAGCAAAGAAATTAATTTATCAAAATTTTTACCTATAACATTCGATTTAAATGTGAGTTCTCCCTTCTCGAATAAAAAATGCTAGTAAATATATCCGTCAATATTGGATGATATTCTCTCTAATTTTGAAAAATCACATAAACAGCTAAAGAAGGAGATTTGGTAGCATAATATCCACTATTCATTAAAGTAAGAGAGAACCTATTAGCCGTGTATTTAGAAGATGCCGGGCTTTTTCAGTTTCTGAAAGTAGCACGGCATCTTTTAGTTTACTTAATAGTTATT
The DNA here is from genome assembly GCF_036965085.1 of Bacillus sp. JJ1532. Lineage (NCBI taxonomy): Bacteria > Bacillati > Bacillota > Bacilli > Caryophanales > Bacillaceae > Bacillus > Bacillus sp. JJ1532. The sequence goes on along the minus strand of NZ_JBALOW010000002.1, from coordinate 213,924 downwards.
TTCACAGAACTGTAGTTAGAAGCATTACTAAACGGGTTGTAGTTTTTTTCAATATTGCCCGCCGCGTCTACAGCAAACCAATTGATAACAGTCGTTTTATCAATTTTCAATGATTCAGCAGATTCACGTGTTCCGGAAAGGCGTATATGAGCTGATTCAAATGTTGGACGGCTTCCATCAAGAGTATAGTAGATGGTAGCTGCTTCGCTGGTTTCAAACGATACTTCTACAGGGCCAGAGAATTTGCCGTTTCCAGGAACTGCTTTTGTTGATGGAGGCTGCTTATCCTTTGATTGGTTGTAGGCAACCTTGATTAGACTAATCAGTCCATTCGCAAATTCCATTGCTTCCTCGTGTCCTTCTTGATACGAAGGCTGGAATCCTACGGCTCGCCACCTGTTTGCTACAGAATCCCACAGATCTGCTCCAACTTCAAAGTTCCATGCATAAATACCCTTTTCATACCACAAATAATCAGCAGAGTTCCCAGCCGCGGAGTATAACACATCTGGAATTGGACCTGTACGGCTTGGCAAGATTACTGTTCCGCGGTGGTCCTGAATATCATTCAAGATTTCGTTGGATGCTGCCCAGTAGAATGCCTCCTGACCTGCAGTTGGTCGAGGCAATGTAACCCGATTTGGATCATAGGAGCCAGGGGACCACATGAAGTAACCGCCGTAGCTGTGAATATTCATTGCGAATTTAATATTTGGATTTTGGTCTGCCAGCCAGATAAGATTTCTTGCTTCAGGCTCTGAGTTTTCATACGGGCCTGAATATGTTCCGCTCAAGCAATTTGTATTGGAAGCACCAACAAAACCATCAAATACAGACCCTACTGAGTGGTTTCGGTTTAGGTCAACTCCCCAACTGTTACGATTTGCTGGATCTGACTGAGTAGGTCCACAGTGGTTCGTCATATTTTTCCTTTGCATATTAAAATCATAGAAACTATAGTTCGCTCCATCAGGGTTTACTGAAGGTATCAGGAAAATGTCCAGGTTGTTCACTAGTTGTTTTGTTTCCCCGTCATGGGCATAATTCCTTAATAATCGCTCGGCTGTTTCAATTGTAACGAGCGGAGTAACCCATTCACGGGCATGCTCCTGCGCATAGCCTAGTACACCCGGCTTGGAACCGTCACGGTGCTTACCGATACGGATGGCTTTTACTGATTGCGGTTCACGGGAAATGTAATCTGGAGCATTTAAGTTGTCAGTTAACTTTGCTGAATTTGGATCAACTGTACCAGTACCTGCATTGCCGCGGTAAGTAGTGGCCGTAATAAGCGAATTTGCCTCAGTATTTAGGGCTGTAACAACCTGGCTTGCAGTACTTGTTACTTTTCCAGTATCATCTGTTGCCAATTCTACAATAATATTATTGTCATCAACTTTTACTGTTAAAGGATGGTTTGCTTCACTAGGGTTTTTAAATTCTACTAAAATATCGTTTCCGCCTTCATGTCCCCATGCTTTTGAGGAAACAACTACAGCTTTAGTCGTGGTAGACCCAATAGTTGCTTGGGAAAGACGGCGGTAGCCATTTGTTTGATATGGCATTTCAATAATTTCAACTAAATCCGGAAATTCTTTTGCAAGCTGCTCTGCTCTTTCATACAGATCATGTGGGTCCATATAATGGTCAACAAATCCTTTTACATAATGTTTTTTCGGACTGCCTTTTTTATCTTCACCAAGCCACTCTGTTACAGAACTTGTAGCTGAACCGCCAAGATTACTAGTTATGGTAACGCTTTCAGGAACAACTGTCACAGGAACCTCAAACCAATGATACATATATTCCCCATAGTCAGTAAATCGATTCAAGGTGGCTGTTTTTTCCACCCCATTTTCAATCCACTTGCCGGTAAGAGCTGTGCTTGCACTCACCCCGGCGCTTGCTTTTGCTTCTACATAAAGGAAGGTGGCAGACTGATTTGTATAATGGTCGGCTCGTAATACTTTAATAGAATCTTCAGCAGAAGCGATATTGAATTGCTGCTGTGCTGCTGCATTTCTTTCCGCAGTTCTTTGGTTCCACTGATCTTCTGTGATAAGTGTTTCCTTTACTTTAATTCCATACATTTTTAATTGTTCGATTTCTGAAGGAGTAACAACTACATCAACCTCCAACTCTTCCCCATGCTGATGGACCCTGTGAGTCAGGTCTATACCCAATTCAACCAGCTTATCAAGAGCCATTTTATTTGGAACCTCAAGCTGGACGATGGAAAGTGGCTCATTCGAAAGTATTGGTTCACCTTCAAGCTGTTGGGCACCTGTTACAAGGGGAGCGCCAAATCCGGGGTACAGGGTCGTAAAACTCAATGCACTGATTGCCGTTGCCAAGACGAGTCCATGCATAACTTTCTTTCTTTTCTTCAATCTACACACCTCCTATGTATTTCCACTATTGTGGACATGTTTATTATAGATTAAATATTAAGTATATTCTGTCAGTAATCGGTGTCAATAATTATATTTTTTTAATAGAATTTGTTGATTTCACTGCTAATTACTTAACAAATATTCAATAAAAGTTTGTGAATCATTGTACTAAAACAAACGGGGGCTTTAGTTAAAATAACAATCTTCAACTCGGGCGCGATTGTAGAATAACATTGGTATAACATGATCAAAATTTTATATACTACTCCATCTAGGTCAGTTGAGAAAGAATCCATTTTGATCAATCTTTTATAGTGAATTTTCAAATTTACCATAAAAGACAGGTTTGTAAGATGTTCTCGAACAAACTGTATTTCAAATCAACATAAGTTAGTAATTAGATAAAAATTAACAAGGAATGTCCCATTTGAAAGGGACATTCCTTGCTTTAATTAGAAAATAACTTACATTTTTAAATCAAAAACCTTGTTTAAAAATACTGGTTTCTAGGTCACGACCGAGTTGTTTAAGTCCCGACTGAGTTATCGTTAGACACAAGTATGTTGTTTAAAAAAAATGTCGTTTACTAAAAGCCGACTACCACAACAATCCAAATATTCCCTATTAAATAAAAGTTACATACTAATTGTAATAATTGTAATAATTGTAATAAAACAAACTGACTGCATTATAAAAAAGTCTTTTACCGTGTTTATGAATTTTATCTACTCATTGGTAAGCTATAACTGTTGCCACCTGCACAAAAAACAAAAAGGATAGCCACAGCAATCACTCTTTAACTAAAGCGCACGATTGTGGAAGAACAAGATAATGATTATGATCGCTGCCTTAAGCTTGTTTAACTAAGGCTACCCGCTAGTTAAAATACACCAAATAGTATGCTGCCAATAATAACAAAGTTATTATTAAAAGTCTGAACAATCATGTTGTATTGGCTAGTATCAGCGATCCCGTCTTCTTGGCTAATTAGCCAAGAATCCCCTAATGAACTTCCCATACAAATACTTGAAAAGATCAGAACTACCCCTGCTATTGCTATGAAAAAATTTTATGTGACAATCGGTTTTCCCCTTTAATCAATCGCTTAACTATTTATTTTATCTTTATTACGCTTTAAGTAATATTAAGTTTCAATTCCCTTATTGACCTTTATCGCTATATCTTTTAATATCCATTTAGCAGCGGAAAATACATTATTGGCAATATAGTCGTTCCCCAAGAAGCACGGAGAGGATTTTTTTTTAATGGAACCGTGCTATCATTAAGGTTTGTTAGGAAGGTAAGGTTTTTCTCCTTATCCGCATTCCTTTTATATAGTTTAAAGAAAGTAGGAGTTGGTAGGATGTTTTTCTCGGGGAAGTTGCTGCAGTTGCCCATAAAAATTTTAACAGTGGCACTGCTGATTATACTCACGGTTTATTTAATCCGCAAATCTATCAATCTTTTCTTTGATAAAACGAAAATCTTGGATGGAAAGCGGGAAGAGACATTTAAGCAATTCGCTAACCAGATGACAAAGGTATTGGGACTGGTGTTCTTCCTTGTTTATGTGCTTAGCCATTTCTTCGACCTGACAAAGATTTTCACTGGTTCGGTTGTTTTAGCGGGTGCCTTCGCATTGATCTTCCAGCATATCATCCGGGATTATATTATGGGGCTGACCTACTTGTTTGAGCGCCAGATCCAACACGGGGATTATGTCATTATCAATGGAAATCGTCAGGGGAAAATCGAGGAAATCAGCATACGCCACCTGAAGATCCGCCAGTATGACGGATACCTTTATTCGATCTCTTATAGTAGCATCACGGAACTTCAGAACGGGAACCGGAAAATGCGAAGGGTGAACGAAAGCCTCGTCCTCAATTATAGGCAAAATCCGGACGATGCCTTCAAGGTGATGGAGGAAGTGGAACAAACATGCAACGAGAAATACAGTGAATACCTGCTGAAGGATGAGAACGGCGTTCCCGTGGAGAGTTTCAAATTCAACCAAATCACTGAACTGAATGTGGATTTCAGGGGGCACCGGTATTCAATATCAGGTCTAGTGAAGGAAGCGGATTTCGCGGAAGCAAGCAAAAAAGTGAGGTATGAACTGGCGATGGCTGCCTACAAGAATGACTTGATGATGGCAGAGAGCGGGGAATTGGAAGCCATGAAGGCTGGTCCTTTTCAACCCGGAAATATACGAACCTTTAAAGAAAATAAGAGGCAAATACTGTTGGAAAAGCAATTGGCTGTTGAAGATTTATAGTTTATGAATCCCTTTCTTCAAAAAAGCAGATTGCTATTTAAGCAGTCTGCTATATCCTCCTTAGATAAACCTTTAAAGTTACTTTAAGTACATTCCTTCACAATCTGTTTTGCCTAAAAGGGACTGGAAGCAAGTAAGAGGGAATTCTTGCTGTACCCCTTCGACTAAAAATACTGAAAGGCTGGTGTATTTCCCTTGAAAATTTTAGAAACAGATCGACTTACCCTTCGCTTACAAACAACCGACGATGCGGCATTTATCCTTGAGCTTATGAACGACCCCTCTTGGTTGAGGTTCATTGGTGATCGAGGTTTGAGAACAACAGAAGACTCAGCTGCCTATATATTGAATGGACCAATTCGTATGTATGAGGAATACGGTTTCTGTCTTTTTTTGGTGGAACGAAAAGAGGATCATGTACCGATTGGAATCTGCGGTCTGATAAAAAGAGATTCCTTAGAGGATGTGGATATTGGATTTGCCTTTCTTCCAAAGTATTGGTCAAAAGGATACGCCTATGAAGCAGCCTCCGCGGTAATGACATATGGAAAAGATACGTTAGGGCTAAATCGTATTGTAGCGATTACTACTAAAGACAATCACGCTTCAGCCAAGCTTCTCGAAAAAGTGGGGTTGCAGTTTGAACGATTGGTTAGAATGCCTAATGATCCTGAAGAACTTAAACTATTTGCCACGATAGAAAAAAATGAAAAACCATATAAATAACCATCATGAATCATTCGATACAAAAATGATTCTAGATCAATTAACTGCTACCTTTTGATGCGTTTACCAATCAAAATGGAATTAAACCTAATATACGTGTATTGTACGAATTATTTGTTCCAGAAGCTGTGATCATTAAAAATACGGATTCGTCTCCTGTCATTTACGATCTTCAGCAGTTTATCGAGCCTCGTGAGAAACTATTGGGAGAAGGGCATTTGATTGACTTTAAGGAAGAAGAAACGTACGAGATCACAGAGATTTTCGGCAATATTGCTCACCGCTTCAGTCTATATTGAAAATCTGGAGTGTTATCTGGCGAAGCTTTTGCTACAATGGGCACGAAAACCATACAATTTATGAGATATATTATCAAACACATATCAAATCGTGCTGGGATAAAAAAGAGTATTCATCCTCATCAATTACGACACAGCTATGCTACACATATGATTAATAAAGGTGCGCCACTTGAAGTGATCCAGAGCTTGCTTGGTCATGAGAAGAGTGAGACCACAAAAATATATGCCCAGCTAAGTGGAAAGTTGAGGCACGATTTTTATAGTAAATATTTTTGAAAATTTAACGGAAATTGAGGCATGCATATAAAAAGGCATGCCTTTTTGTTATCGGGCAAGATTGTTGAAGAACTTTTAGTCAATTAGAATATTCGAGTTTGAATTTATCATTAAAATTGTCAAGATTTTACTTAAACTAATTGATGAAGGTTGATTTAGTAAGGAAACGTTATAATATAGGTGAAAGAATTTCATATATGTGGATTTAATTAATAGCCATTCAAGGGGGAGAATGATGTACACATATTTAGAGTTTGAAAATAAAATGGCTGATGAATTAGTAGAATTTTTAACATCAGAAACATGGAGTTTTCATGGACAGGAGAATCCTACTGAGGAGTCTATAAGAGAAAATTTAGCCAATGGGAATTATAATGAAAACGGGAACCAAACATTCTGGATCATGGATAATCATACAAAGATTGGTTTAATAAGAATTTTTGATTTAGAAGATCCCATATGTTTATTCGATTTGCGATTGAAAGAAAAGTTTAGAGGCAAAGGAATAGCAAAGCATATTCTTAATTGGTTAAGTACTTATGTATTCAATAATTACACTCATATTATTAGAATCGAAGGTCATACCAGATATGATAATTTTGCGATGAGAAAAACGTTCTTTAATAGCGGATTTGTGAAAGAATCTTATAACCGTAGATCCTGGAGACAAAGCGGACAATTATTTGATACTGTTGGATATGCGATGATAAGAGAAGACTGGGAGAACAATACCAAAACAATAATAAAAGATAACTTTCCATACTAACTTAAAGGAAAAATAGAGAAAGAAGGATTCTATAATGTAATTGGTACGTCATTGATCAAGGATATTACAAAAGGTTCTTAATACTGTTAAATCATCTTCAGTTAAAGGGCCATATTGTTGATTAAGTGTTCGAAACTTTTTGCACTATGAAACGTATAAAAATTGCGAAGGAATGTATTTGAACTACGTAGCAGGTTTAGAAGGTAATTCACAACAAAGGGGGATAAAAAGTGGATTTATTATCTTGGATAGCTGTTGGGGTCATCATAATCGAATTTGTTGTTCTTGCTTTTATAACAAGAAATATGGAAAATGAGGTTCATCAAAGTTCAGCTACCCAATCCATAGTTTGGAGGATAGTGGGAACCACAGTTTGGGGGATAGTGAGTCTCTTCTTTGTTGTGTATTGGTTACTTCCTAGACTTTTGTGAAGAACTACACTTAAACAATTGGGCGCTTTTCTGAAATATGGAAAGCGCCTTTCTTCATGAAAAGGGCCATTTTCTTGAATAAGAGAAGGAATTATTCGTAAGTAAATCAAAGTTAATGAAAGGAATAAATGTTCAAAGCACTTTTGAAAAAATATTCATCTCCACTGACATACTGTTGTCAGCATTTGACGTTTACAATAGCTATTGGAACAGCAATAGTTGTATTTGTTTATCCGTACTTTATTGTCACACATTAAATTCAAAATTTCATTTTCCTAAGGAATTAATAATCAATGTAGTTCGTATAATCGATAAGTGAAAACATAAAAAAGGTGGGAATAATTCTATGTTTAAACCAAACCCAGCTAATACTGCAATTGTTATTACTGACCCTCAAAATGACTTTTTGTCTCCAGGCGGAAGAGGATATCATTTGACAAAGGCTAACATTAAACAAAATAATACTTTAGCCAACTTGGAACTACTATTAAGCACTGCTCGTAGTAAAGGTTATCAGCTCTTTGTTTCCCCGCACTTTTTATATCCACATGACTATGATTGGCGGTTTACAGGGAACGAACAAGAGATGTTGATTAGTTTGCGTGTTTATCAGAAATTAAATCAATTTAGTCCTCCAACTCCGGAAGCCGATTATGTTTCAACTTTAGCTCCGTATATCTGGGACAAAACAACCGTCATTGCAACACCGCACAAGGTGGCCAGTCCTCAGACGAATGATCTAGTCTATCAACTAAGGCAACGTAGAAAAGAACAAGTAATTTTGGCTGGGGTATTATCAAACGTATGTGTTGAATCGCATATGAGAGATTTGATCGAAAATGGCTTCAAGACAGCTGTTGTTTACGATGCAACTGCCACGATTAGTGAAAACGATTTTCGTGCTGCTGTTACGAACTACCGAGCTTTCAGTAGCGCTACATGGACAACACGCGAAGCCATTTCAAATATGTAATGATACTCTTAAATAGGCTACTAAAGAAAAGATTATTCTTTGAATAATTGTAATGTTGCAGCCGTTAGATGTTTCCATTAACGATATCCAATAAGTCGATTCTTATAAAATTAAGATTCATTTACAGTGTGTTTCATTAGAAGATTTCCACCATAACCATTGCTAGTCCTGAAACTCTCCCATAACTTAGACTTTCAAAAGTAAAGTTACCTCAAGATTAGTTTTTAGAGTGGTTAAAGCAATTAAACGAGAATTAAAATGTAACTCCTTCTTCAGCTAATGGGCGCTTTTCTGAAATAAGGAAAGCGTCTTTCTTCATGAAAAGGGCCATTAAATGGAGTAAGTGTGTCGTGTAAAAAATTTCTAGACGGAGTTAGAAAAAAATTTCAAATATTTATATCACATTTATCAGTGTTGTAAATGAAAAGAATTTTTAAGAATAATAATCAAAATAAAATATATTTACAAACCTCTACTTCTGAATGGAGTAGGGGTTTTTTTATGGTTACCAATAAGGATGAGGGTTTGAAGGGGAAGAGATTGTTTTGCTTGTGAAGCTATTAGGAATAATGGGTGGAAAGTGATTGCGAGAAAATCAAATAGGCGAAAATTGTATGGGAAGAAAATATTGTAAATTATACACACTTTGTATATAATGTATATAAAATGTATATACATTATTTTAAAAAGAGGTATTTGTATGCAAATAATAATATCCAATATTTCAAAAGAACCAATTTATGAGCAGATTTATGTGCAAGTTAAGAAACAAATTTTGACGAATGAACTGAAAGCAGGGGCGGCTTTACCATCTATGCGTCAGTTAGCTAAAGACCTAGATATAAGTGTAATCACAACAAAACGGGCGTATGAAGAGCTTGAGAAAAATGGTTTTATATTCTCAATCGTTGGAAAAGGATCATTTGTATCTGAACAAAATAATGAAATGATTCTTGAACGAAAAATGAAAGTCATTGAAGAACAGTTAATGGCTGCAATTCAAAATAGTAAAGAAATAGGAGTAGAGTTAGCTGAATTAAAAGAATTACTTACAATGTTATATAAGGAGGAAGTATGATGGAAAACGTAATTGAGCTACAACATGTAAATAAGGCTTTCAAAGGATTTGAACTGAAAGACTTATCAATCTCAGTGAAGAAAGGCTTTGTTACAGGGTTTATTGGTGGTAATGGAGTAGGAAAATCCACAACGATTAAGTTGATTATGAATTTATTACAACCGGGTAGTGGAGAGGTTTCACTTTTTGGTTTGAATTATAAAATGCATGAAAAAGAAATAAAACAACGAATTGGCTTTGTGTTCGATCATAATGTTTTTTATGAGAATCTTACCTTATTAGAAATGAAAAATATAATAAGACCAATTTATAAAAAATGGGACGATTCTATATTCAATCATTATGTAGATCGGTTTGAACTACCATTAAAGAAAACATTGAAAACTTTTTCTAAAGGTATGATGATGAAGGCTTCCTTAACCATTGCGTTATCCCACGATGCTGAGTTAATTATTATGGATGAACCAACGTCGGGATTAGATCCAATATTTCGTAGAGAACTGTTAGATATCCTTCACGATCTCATGCAGGATGGTGAAAGAACGATTTTCTTTTCTACTCATATTACGACAGACTTAGAACGAATCGCGGATTATATTACTTTTATCCATGATGGACAACATATTTTTACAAAAGAGTATTATAAAATCGAAGAAGACTATGCACTTGTGAAAGGAAATATAAATCTATTAGATCGTGATACAGAACAAGAATTTATAGGTGTCCGTAAATCCAATCATGGATTTGAAGCATTAACGATAAATAAACAACGTACAGAAAGTATCTTTGGTGATACGGTCATTTTGGAGAAACCAACACTAGAAGATATTATGCTATATACAAAGAAAGGAAAAGATAACTATGTTCAATCTCATTCGTAAAGATATTATTTTACAGAAAAATACATTATTAATTCTTTTACCTATATTATTTATATATTTATTTTTAAGTACTTCTACTATCTGGGTGGGTATTATATTTTGTATCGCCATCATCATGCAAAGTTTTTCAATGGATGAAAAATCCTCCAGCCATCTCTTATTGAATTCTTTACCTTATACTCGAAAAGAAATTGTTAGTTCCAAGTATATAGGTGCATGCGTTTTCACTTTCTTGACTTTAGTTACTATTTTTATTGGTCATTTCGTCATTCATAGAGAAATCATTCAATGGGAACAATTATTGCTTATAACAGGTATTGTTACGGTGTTTATTTCATTTGCTTTTCCATTTTCTTACCTATTTAAAAGTCAATATTTGATGATTGCCTCTATTGTTGTGTTTGCCCTTTATTTAATTATTGTCAATAGTTTTATACCTGATATCAATGATCGATTAAGAGAGGTCATTCAATGGGTTCTGTCTTTTGATAATTCTCTATTGTATTTAGGTGTAATACTATCAGTTGTACTTCTTTATATTTTTTCTTGGATGCTATCCATCCGTATTTATAGTAGAAAAGTATTTTAGAGAGTTTGTTAAAAGGGGATTTGGAATTATAGGAGCGAGAAATCAAGGTGGAACATTTCTTAGAATGACTGTCATCTAATAATATTTTTAAAAACTATCTTTTAGTATGCAATGATCTTCAACAAAAGGGCGCTTTTATGAAGTAACTAAAGCCAAATTTCTCAAATACATCGCTGAGAAATTTGGCTTTTTATATTTAGGAAGGGCTTATTAGTATCAATAAAAGTAAACAGTTGATGTATCAATTATATGGAGAGAGAAGATAATAAAATGATTGGAGGTGAAAAAGATGGAACAAAAACCTAATCATTATGACGGAAGTTTTCAGCTTGACTATGGCGCAAATAATGAGCTTAATTCAAATGAATCGTTTCAAATTACAGATGAAATGCGACTGAACATGGGTGGTAACCCTTATTTTTTTGATGTGAATAAATAACGAATAATTTTTTATAGGGATTTGTATAACTGACAAATTCTTAGATTTTATAGCTTAGAAAGCTTTACATAGTGTAGGCTGAAAAAATTTTAAGTTAAAAAAACTGTAAATAATAAAACAGAAGGTGAATAAGATGGCCAAAGTATTATACATTACAGCTCATCCAAATGATGAAACACAATCTTTCAGTATGGCTGCAGGAAAAGCATTTATTGATACATACAAAGAAGTAAATCCGAATGATGAAGTCATTCACATTGATTTATATAAAGAGAATATCCCTCATATTGATACGGATGTTTTCAGTGGATGGGGAAAACTTCAATCTGGTAAAGGATTCGAAGAGCTTTCAGCAGAAGAAAAAGAAAAAGTGGGGCGTCTTAATGAACTGAGTGAACAGTTTATGTCAGGAGATAAATATGTATTTGTGACGCCTTTATGGAATTTTTCATTCCCACCAGTAATGAAAGCGTATATTGACTCTATTGCAGTTGCAGGGAAAACTTTTAAATATACCGAACAAGGTCCAGTTGGTCTATTAACAGATAAAAAAGCACTTCATATTCAAGCCCGTGGAGGTGTTTATTCAGAAGGTCCAGCTGCTGGTGTAGAAATGGGTCATCGCTTCTTAAGTGTAATCATGAATTTCTTTGGTGTCCCTTCTTTTGATGGTTTATTTATAGAAGGACATAATGCTATGCCGGATAAAGCACAAGAAATCAAAGAAAATGGAATTGCTCGTGCAAAGGACTTAGCTCATACTTTTTAATTAATTGCGAGTAAATCTAATGACTTGAGGCTAATTCAAAGTGTCTATTTTCAAAGATTTGAGAATATCTCTTGTGAGTTAGCCTTTTTATCCAAGGTCATTCATAAAACTTTGTTACTCCCCCCAATTAACTACTCAATAAACGTGGGCAATTCTAAGAACGTTATTAATATTATCTTGAACTCAAGTATTCATGAAAAGGGCGCTTTTCTGTAATAAGGAAAGTGCTTTTGCCATTTAAGGCCATTTAGTTGAATAACACACTTTAAAGAAAACTGAATATTTATGTTGAAATATTTATGAGATGATGAAGGTCCGATGCTTTAACACTGTAAATATTTAAAGTAATAAGTTTGGTAAGAAATGCTTATTTAAATAAAGAGATTAAAAAGTTTTTATTGGGGATTATACAGATTAATAATTAAACATGGAGATGATTATGGTGAACGAGCGAAAATCAGCTAATGAGGTTGCTGAGGCAGAAATGAAAATCATTGAACAGCTCGAAGATGGTAAGGTCCATGGCACAACAAAAGGAAGTACTGAGGAAACAACAGCAAACCTTGAATTGCAGGCAAAATTCAGCGATGAAGATGATGAGCCTGAAATAGGTACTTCCCCGGCAGCCATTGTAACACCTTCATAAGGTAAAAATAAGGAATGATAAAGAAGTCGGCGAGTTGACTTCTTTTCTTATTGTGTGAATATTTTTCTTTCTAAATTATTGGCTATTGGTGAAATTTTGATAGATAAGCATTAGTGAAGGCGATTGAAGTTTTGCAAAGTAAGGAATGGGTGGATCTCACACATACGTTTGGCCCGGATTCTCCTCATTTTGCAGCTTTTGAAGATGCGGAGTTTAAAACACTTTTCACTCATGATGATGGCTTTTTTGCACAACGTTTTAATTTTCCCGGACAATATGGAACACATATTGATGCACCCATTCATTTCGTTCGCAACAAGCGTTTCTTGGATGAGTTAGAGTTAAAGGAACTAGTTCTGCCTCTTGTTGTAATTGATAAGTCGAAGGAAACAGAAGAAAATCATGACTTTATCTTATCTGTAGAGGACATCCTAAACTTTGAAGCAGAGCATGGAAGAATAGAAGCAGGTACATTTGTCGCCTTGCGTACAGACTGGAGTCATCGCTGGCCGAACAAGGAGGCATTCGAAAATAAAGATGAAGAGGGAAATAGCCACAGCCCTGGTTGGGGAATTGAAGCCTTAAAGTTTTTATTTGAAGAAAGACAGATTAAGGCTGTTGGACATGAAACGTTTGATACAGATGCAGCGATCGATGTCCGCAAAAATGGATCACTCATTGGCGAATACTATGTGCTGGAGCAAGATACGTTTCAAGTGGAATTATTAACAAACTTGGATAAAGTACCAGCAAAAGGGGCGGTCATCTTCAATATTAGTCCAAAGCCCGAAAAGGCATCTGGATTTCCAGTACGTTCTTTCGCGATTTTGCCATAATCACGTAGAAACTAGGTAAGGTTTTTGTCTGATCGTTCAAATAATAGTTTATTCTTGGGACACAATCTGCAGATAGCTTGCGGGTTTAGGGAAACAGAGCTGCCAATTGGCAGCTTTTTCTTGTTGTATTGACTAAGTAGATTAGTTCCAGAACCGATTATCGTGCAAGAATGAGTGAATTTTTATCTGTAGTAACAATTGCGCTCTTTCTTTGTGTTAAGGGTCATACAGTGAATGAACAGACACAAAGATAACTGGATTTTTATGTTAAAATATAGTTGGAATTTGAAGAAAAAGTATTTAAAGTAAAGAGGCTCTTTTTTTATTATAAAGATAGAGGGGGAAAAGCATGTCATCAAAACAAGACGACAAAGCTATGATTCGGACGGTTCGAATAGAAGATGCTGAAGCCATCCTTGATATTCACCGTGAGGTCATTAATGAAAAGGACTATTTTATAGCGGTTTCAGAAGAGTTCAATAAGACGGTGGAAGAGCATAAAGAATGGATCACAAAGATCATTGAGCATGAAAGAGAAACGATGTTTGTTGCAGAAATGAATGGAAGAGTAGTAGGTTGGATCGTGTTTCAGTCACAAGAGAGACAAAGGATGCATCACACAGGATCCATCGCCATCATGCTTCAGAAAGACTATCGAAATAAGGGGATCGGTAAGCTTTTGATCAATGAGATCCTCTCATGGGTAGCGCAGCATCCAGTGATCGAAAAAGTTTCATTAGGGACGTTCTCCACGAATTCAAGAGCCATAGAGCTATATAAAAAGCTAGGGTTTGTCGAGGAAGGGCGCAAAGTAAGAGAGTTTAAGTTTCGCGATGATGAATATGTAGACGATGTTTTAATGTATAAGTTTGTTAAATAGACAAGATTTATAGCTTTGATATGAAAAGTTGACTCATGTGCGCATTTACGGGCTCCTAGAGTCAACTTTTTATATGTTAGTGCCGCAACAGCTTGACAGTAACTTACGAAGGTTTGTACTTAAAATAACGAGCAGCATTCCTGTAATTAAGAAATTCAATGAAGGTTTTTCATATTATTTACCGAATTGTGAAAATAATAAGAACCCATAAGGAGATAAATAATATGACAAAACCAATTTTAATAGGTATGGAAGGAGTATTTATTCCCGTTAAAGACCCTGAATTGTCGGCAAAATGGTATGAAGAGATTCTTGGGTTTAAATTAATTTACATTGAAAAAGAAGCTGCTGTAATGAAGATTGGAGAACAATCTCAAACAGTAGTATGTCTTGTTAAAACTCTAAATCATAAACCAATGAAGTTTCCAGATAATAATTTCGGTGTAGGGAAATATTATAATTTTATTCCTCACGATATAGAAGAAACTTATAAATTTTTACTTGAGAAGAATGTAAAAGTAAATCTAATTAGTGGAGAAGGAACGACTAAATTTTTTACTTTCTATGATCCTGACGATAATCCTTTGGGAGTTTGCCAATAAATTATTTTAAGGTTTTGGTTAGCAACTTTTCTTGTTTTACTATCGGGTGCAATGCTTTTCAATAACGAGGAGCGCATTTTTTACTTAAAGTAACCGGTGCAGGTTAATGAAGGAAGAACTAGCGGCCATTTGGTGACCATATAATACGAATTGGGTGGTTAGTTGAAGAAAGAAATTTATCATAATACTTTAAAAAAGGGGATAAAAAGAATGAATGCATTTAAAAGATTAAGAGATGCTTACGTTATTTGGCATGCCAATAGTATTAATATTCCCGAATTTGATTCAAGCAATATAGTAAGAAAAAAAGTTATCTTTTCTGGGAGAGTTCAAAAAGTAGGATTCCGTTTGGAATTATTTACTATGGCTCAAAGATTGAACTTAACAGGGTGGGTAAAAAATTTAGAAGATGGAAGTGTAGAAGCAGAACTGCAGGGGGAAGAAACGAAAGTAGAATTACTAATAACATCCATGAAGTCTTTGAAACGTGCATCTGTAAAGAAATGTGATGTCATAAACATTCCTATTAGTGAGAATAGGGAAGACTTAACAATAGTAAGATAAATAAGTAAGTGTATGCAAAAGATTTTCTTGGGCTCTGTCCTTATTAAACTACTATTAAAGAACATAATTATCTTTCATTCTCTGTGGTGGATTTCTGATTCATGGAAGGCTAAAGGGTACGTTAACACAACAATGAGATCGTCACTATGGCTGTCTTTTTTGACTAAAGGAAAGGGCAGTTTACTGAAATGAACTTATTAAATACACAGCACAATTATTAAAGTATTATTTTGAAAGATATTGTGTTATGATTTAACCGTCTGAAGATTCAGACAAAAAATAGGCAATATTTAATTTAGGGGGTAGATATTATGGCAAACAAAAAATATATTGGCGTGAATAATTCTAAGGGGAACACGTCTAAATAAATT
Organism: Bacillus sp. JJ1532; assembly: GCF_036965085.1. Lineage (NCBI taxonomy): Bacteria > Bacillati > Bacillota > Bacilli > Caryophanales > Bacillaceae > Bacillus > Bacillus sp. JJ1532. Next base: position 198,124 of record NZ_JBALOW010000002.1, on the reverse strand, counting down.
TAAATTAGCGTTTCCCCACAATTGAAAGGGGAAAATCATTTGAATCAAACATTGTTAATTATTGATGCCCAACAAGAGTTAATTGAGGGAAATCAAGAAGAAAGTGCAGTTTTTAATAAAGATCAACTTATTAGGAATATCAATTTAGTAATTGAAAAAGCAAAAGAATCCAGTGTTCCAGTTGTCTTTGTAAGGGATTTAGATGTTGCTGAAGGGAAAGGTAAAGGATTTCAGGTTCACGAAGAAATTAATGTGCCTACGGATTCAAAGATTTTTGATAAAACTTCAACGAATTCTTTTCATGGAACAGGACTACTGAATCACCTAAAATCTCAAAAGATTGAGCATGTTGTCATGATGGGGTGTAAAACCCAACACTGTATAGACAGTGCAGTCAGAACAGCCACTATTAGTGGTTTGGATGTCACATTAGTAGGTGATGGACATTCAACAACAGACAGCCGTGCTTTAAGTGCAGAACAAATTATCAAGCATCATAATGAAACACTTCATGGTCATTACAATGTGGAACACTTTTCAGTTGTCAGAAATGCAATGGAAGATTTGTTTCATCCTATTCATGATTCATATAGGTAAATAGAAAATATGGTATAGAGATATTTCCTATAAACAGTAAAATAACCCAATCGACTACTAAGTAATTGGGTTATTTTTATTAGTACAATTTGTTAAGTTGAGGTATGACATCGTGATATTCCAATTCCCTTAGTGAGCAGTAATCATATTTTTCGTTACATTTGGAATTCCAATCAGCCCGTCTTGATTTCCAAAACAACCTTCCCCTTTGTACGCCCAATTTCGACATGCCGGTGAGCCTCTACTATTTGATCCAAAGGAAAGCATTTTTCAACAACAGGTCTTAATTTCTTTTCTTCCACTAGACTGCGTAAGAAATCCATATCCCTATCATTCGGTTTGGTAAGATGAACCTTTGCTTTCTTGCGACCAATCAATGAACCTATCATTAATTGAATGGGGTGATACTTTGGATAAATTGCGTGTTCTGTAATATAAACTCCCGTCTGCGTTAAAGAACTCATACAGCTGAAAAAGGTTCGCTTACCGACCGCATCTAGAATGATATCGTACTTTTTTCCGTTATTTACGAAATCTTCCTTGGTGTAATCGAGAACGTAATCTGCTCCAAGTTCTTTAACCCACTGAAGATTTGAGGTGCTGCAAACAGCCGTTACCTCGGCCTTGAAATATTTAGCAAGCTGAACAGCAAAGTGACCGACACCGCCTGATGCACCATAGATTAAAACCCTTTGGCCATGCTTTATCTGTGCTGCATCTCGCAATGCTTGCAGTGCAGTCTGAGCCGCACATGGTATAGCCGCTGCCTCCTCAAAAGTTAAGTTCTTCGGCATAAGACTAAGGGAATTCTCACGAGGTGAGACATATTCTGCATGGGAGCCGAAACAACTGCCGAAAACATGATCGCCAACCTTAAATCGTTGCACGTTTTTACCTATTGCTTCTACCGTCCCCGCCACGTCAATGCCCAGTATGTGATTTTTTGGTTTTGTCATACCATTATCTAACCTTGTAGGCAAATAGCCCTTTCGGTAAAGAGTATCAAATACATTGACTGACGCGTTATGCACTCTGATCAACACCCTATCGTCATCCTTAATAAATGGTTGTTCTACATCCTGTATCTCCAGTACTTCAGGGGGACCATAGGAACTGTAAATAGCCGCTTTCATCTATTTAACCTCCTTGATTCTTTTTAGTTTAGTTATTATTTCATCATCGTGAATGCAATTCTCAACATATAGAGAGATCCCAAAACGATGACAATTTGAAGTCCCAAAATATCCTTCTCTAACATGTAATATTCTCAAATGTATTTCTCTTTATTTCCAAAAATTCAGTTAATTTTATTCCGATCAATTTTTGATAAATCACTATGCAAGCTTTCCTGCAAATCGTTTTACTTTTTTGCAAACAATGAGGCAAGTGCAGACTGATTGAATCCTTTTACGATAAGCCAAACTGCTAAAATCATTTCATTCGCTGCTACCGGTATAGCCAGAATACCACCCCAAACAGAAAGTTGAGGAAATACGCCGAACATTACGAACAAGGCACAAATAAAAATTAGAGTTGCCCCTGTCATACCTAAAAAGGCTATAAATCTTGGTACGAGCTTGGTTTTATAAAATATATAACTGTACATCATTGTATTAATTCCTAGCATGAAATTGGGGCCAAGCAAAAATGTCCAGTCATGGATTGCATGTAATACTATGCCTGATGTTTGGAAAGATGCGGTATCCGGAGACCCTAATGCAACAAACTCCCGGCTTAATGTCAAAAGGGACAGTACGCTGATTACACCAATAGTAATAATAATCGCTTCTAGAAATCTGAAACAAACATGCCCTAGTGCGATCGTTTCATTATATTTTCTTAAAATCGGAAACATGGTTATTGCAGTACCAACGGCTGAAACGACAAGAATGAGTTCCATAACTGCTCCCAGTACGACTTGATTGGCATGTTCCGTACCATTTATCAAGTAATCGGGACCGTTCAGGATAGGGTCGTATAATATAAGACCTGCAACCGCCGAAACGGCTGCAAGAATAAACAGTACCCCCACAATTTTGGCTGCTTTTTTGTTTGAATTCATTAATTTATCCCCTTCCTTTAATAAATTGACAAACGGTAAAGCAAAAACAAATTCTAAAGCTTTGAGTCATCCTCATAAAAGAAAACCTCTTCCAACGGTAAGTTAAAGGCATGAGCAATACGAAAAGCCAATTCTAGAGATGGGGAGTAGTTTCCCTTTTCGAGAGCCACGATTGTCTGTCTTGTAACGCCTACCTTGTCTGCCAATTGCAGCTGTGTCATTTCATCATGATTGAATCGTAATTTTCGGATGTGATTGCCGACAAGATTTTTTTTGCCCATATTAGACTCCTTTCCGATAGTGATAAAGTCTCGTAGCAGATCCGGTCAAATCGGAAATGAATCCCGAAGTGATCAGGATAATGAACATTACATGTAAAGGCTGATAAATGATCAGTGATCCCATTGCAATAAGAAAGCCAATGATAAACACGAAAAAGGCATTCCGAAACGCTTTCAAGTCAATTAATTTATCCAGTTCATCCGCAAAGCTTGGTTCCTTTTCTCTGGTTGTAATTCTAAAAACGATGTTAAATATAATGCTGATAATGATGTGTGCAACGATTGAAACCAAAGTCAAGACGAGGACAAAGGAACCCCAATAACGAAAGGACTCAGCCGACTCCATCTCCCCGCCGGGATATTGCGGGTACATGTAGAAACAATAAAATCCAAAAATAAGAATTGTACTAATCAACGATAAGATACTTTTCTTTTCTTGGTACGTCATAGTTACCTCCTAGTATGGTTATTTTTACATCATGTTAAGTTTGTTAAACATAATGTAATATAAACTATACATCAAGTCAATATTTTGTTACATAAAATAGAAAAAATAACCATACATTTCCATTGAGGCAATATCCGGTCTTCCTAGTGACTCATCTTATGTATAAGCAAGTAACCAACATTTGTAGTTTGAATTTGTATACAATTACTTTCATTGTGAGTAAGTAGGAAAAATCACTTAAGATTTTAAAAAGGAAACGGAAGTAATGTTTCAATTTTGGTATTAGTTTGGAATAGAAGGATTTTTACATTATAGATTTACTCTAAAAAACAAATGATGACTTCTTAAACGAATTGGTTTGTTGATACAAGAAGGATTACCGCTCTTTTTGTTGAAATTATTCAACTAACGAAGCAGGAGAGTTGTGCGCTATTAGGAGATGTGTATAGGAAAGGGGCTAAAACATGCTAAAAAAATTATTATTTACTGGAATTACACTAAGTCTATTTTCGCTAGTTGGGTGTAGTGATGAGCAAAACGAAAAACAAGGGCAAGCTCAAAGTTTGGTAGATGAAGTTGACATGGATACAAATGAAATAGAATCGTTGCAAATACAAAATGATTTTCTCAATGAACGTAATCAGTATTTAGTGACGACCATCAAGCAAGTGATCGAGAATTTATCGGATGAAGAAATGTTGGAATTCGCCCAAAATCAGTTTATATATGAATTACAGGTTAATGGGGAATCTATTCCTAAAAACGGACAAGTAACTATTTCAGCGGGGGAAGTTGAAATTTTATTATCTGAAAAGATATTGGGGCACGATTTTTTACCTGCAGAATGGTTAGATAAAGGAAAAGTTAGTGGGGATTATATTGACCATTTGTTAAATATCGATTCTTCTAATTGGATACCAATCGGAATGGATGGCACTGTTAATACAGCACGAGGTTATCAGCTATCAGATGTAAAAGCTGGTCAAAAGTTCTCTCTTAATATGACAGAAGAATTAAGAGACCGTTTGAAAATGGATAAAAAATTAATACAAATTGAAGTAAAGTAAATTCTTTTTATTTAATTTTATATTAAAAGACAATGGAGGAATTATTGTGAATTTAAAGGTGAATGATGTATTTCAAGCTATTGAATCCAACGATATTGCTGCATTAGAAAAGGCTCTTATATCTAACTCATCTTTATCAAATATAGAAAATGAGCAAGGATTAACACCACTAGGAATTGCATCGCATTTTGGAAATAAAGAGGCCGTACAGATCCTATTAAATTACAATGTAGATATTAATGCCGTTTCTCATTCTAAGATAGAGTTTATTCCTTCAAATACAGCTCTTCATGCTGCAATCGCAGGAGAACGAAATTTAGAAGTCATTGAACTCCTATTAAAGAATAATGCGAAAACAAATATTTTTGATAGCAATGGGCATACAGCTTTACATACTGCTGCATTTCATGATAATAACTCGGATCTGATTAGTCTTCTTATTAAACATGGTGCTTCGGTTCATGCAAAGGTTGATGGTGGAAAAACGGCATTGGACATAGCGATAGAACAAGGGAATAATCAAGTTGCTGAACTATTGCGTCATTATGCTGGATTTGCCTGAAACAAAATGTAAATTTGATTCATTTTGAAAAATCAAGGATTAGTACCTTTTATGTTAAAATAAATTTAAGGTGATTGTTGATAGGACAATATGGCAAAGGATGGTACTCAGTCAAGTATGGATAACTATGCTTTTAGGAGAGCAGTAACAAAAGATGTTGATGAAATATATCAACTTATAGAAAAGCGGATTATATGGATGGATAAAAACAATTTAAATCAGTGGAATAGAACAAATTATCTCGAATCGTATCCAAGAGACTATTTTGAATACAAAGTGAAAGCTGATCAACTTTACGTTATGAAAGATAAACTGATGGGTAAGGTTGTTGGTGCGGTCGTATTGCTCGAAGAAGATAAGCGATGGACTAACAATGGGTCAAAAAATTACTATATTCACAACCTTGTTAGCGATACAGAGGTTCCAGGTGTTGGGATAAAAATGATCAACTTATGTGAACAGATGGCAATTGATAACGGTGTCGAAGCGGTAAGGTTAGACTGTCAGGCTTCAAACAGCAAGCTTAACGAGTATTATGAAAAACTTGGATATATGTATGTTGGTGATGTACAAGAAGGCGGTTATATTGGAAACAAACGGGAAAAGAAACTAGAGAAATTTATGTTGAATTAGTTTAATGTAACATTATCTTGAAATACTGAAAGACCGACTCAAAGTCGGTCTTTTTCCCGTTGATTACATTACTGGTGAAAGTGTCAAAATAACAGCCTATATGAAACATAGATGGGAAAATAATTTTAATAAAATGCTGTCATCCTTTTTTCCGTGACTCCACCTGCTTTTTAAGTTTCTGTGTGGTAATAAATATTTTGAGATTTCTCGGAATATAAAGTATGGAGTTGCTTTTTAGGAATTCACGAAACGGAAATGGAGGAGCCTATCACTATGTCTTATGCATCATTTAAAATCCGCATATACGCTTTTCTGTTGGATTATCTCCTTATCGTTATTTACGGCATTTTTGTTGTAGGAACCAATTCTTTTGTATTTCGTTCAGCTATTAATCCCTTATTTTCAAGTTCCCCAGTAACAGCTGAACTGACAGGTTTTATTATGATGACGCTGCCAGTTTCGCTTTATTTTATATTAAGTGAATGTTCTAAATGGCAGGGAACATGGGGGAAGAGGAAAATGGGCATCCGTGTTGTTGACGGTGTCGCTTAGCGAATTGGATTCGGTCGCTCAGCTTTTCGAACAGCTATCAAGTTTCTCCCTTGGGAGGCTGCACATTTCTGTATATGGCGATTAATGCTTCCAACTGACTTCTCAGAGATTACTATTTATGTGATTCTCAATGCAGTCAATCTTGTAATATTAGTATATTTAATAATTCCACTTACTAATAAAAAAAGGAAAAATGTTTATGATTGGATAGCGGGTACGGAAGTAATACACTGATCTATAAAAAAATTTTTAGTATTTACAAAATGCAATGAACACGATTCACTTAAACGTTGGATAACAAGCCTCTATTTGTTATTCGGCGTTTTTTTTATTTCACCCTGTCCTTTTCTCCAAACTCTCTATATATAAAGATTGAAAGCCGTGAGCAAATGGAAGATCTCAGATTGGTCAGGTGATTGAGAGCTGCTTTTAAAAAATAGAAGGATTGGAGGCAAACGAATGAGCAAACTATTAATCAATGAAAATCCGATTATGATTATTCCGTCTTTGGCTTTGAAGATGGGGTTGAATGAGGCGGTGGTTTTGCAGCAGATTCATTATTGGCTAGTTTCGAGTTCTCATGTAATGGAGGGACGGAAGTGGATTTATAACACGTATAAGGAATGGAACGTGCAGCTGCCGTTTTGGTCGGAGAGTACGATTAAGCGAACTATTAAGTCGTTAGAGAAGCAGGGTTATTTAATTTCTGCGAATTTTAATCGTTCGAAAATGGATCAGACGAAGTGGTATAGCATCGATTATGAAAAGCTTTCAGAATTGGATGGGAATGCTGAAGCTCTTATTGAGCAGCCGTCTGATCAGAATGAGCCAAACAGCACTTCAGATTGCGCTGAACAAGAGGTCATGATGGTACAAGCAATACCAGAGATTACTACAGAGACTACAACAGAGAAAGATACTATCCCTTTTTCCGAAGTGATTGAATACTTGAACGACAAAACGAATGCATCTTACAGGGCTGGAACGAGAAGAACGATGGAGTTAATCCGTGCTAGGTGGAAGGAAGGCTTTAGGCTGGATGATTTTAAAAAGGTGATTGATCTGAAGGCTATAGAGTGGCTTAATGATCCGATTTGGAATAAATATCTTAGGCCAGAGACGCTGTTTGGAACGAAGTTTGAATCGTATTTAAATCAGAAATCGCCGAAGAAACAGTGGCGGGAGGAGGACTTTGATTTAGATGACTAAGCGAGAAGTATTTAATTTAATGTCGTTGATTTCGGTCTATTATGAGCAGTTTGAATTGAACCAGGAAAAGGTAGATTCGTGGCATCAAGTGTTGAAAGGATATTCAGCGGATCAGTTGGAGGGAAACTTTCTTGACTTTGTGGTTGAATCTCCTTATCCTCCGAAGATTTCGGACTTGATTAGAAAACCAGCAGTTGTTTCACGGGTAATCCCAGGCTGTGATGATACAACGTACATTTTACACATGGATTATAAACCAGCAAGTAGGGAAGTGGTGGAAAGAGAGCTTAAGAAAATGCGAGAAATATTAGGAATTAGACAGGGTGAGGACTAATGCAGGAATTCGGGCTCTTTAATCAAGATGCGGAAGAGGCGGTAATCGGTTCGTTCTTTTTGGAGGAAGGATTAGTTAAGGAGTGTACATTAAGACCTGATCAGTTTTACTTTAAAGAATTACAGCGGTTGTTTGCAGCCATTCTGCGTCTTGATGAAAAGGGAAAGCCGATTGATCGGATTTCCGTGATGGATGAGATTGGTGTAGAGAATATTAAAAGTGTCGGTGGAGTCAGTTACATATACAATCTTTCTTATCGTGTACCCTCGACGAAAAATTTCCGTAATTACGAAAACATAGTGAAAGAATATGCTCAAAAGCGGAAGGCAGTCGAAATTGCGGGCAGAATTGGGAATGATGCATCATCTGAAGATATAGCGACAACGCTACGCAATGGGATCCATGACTTAATGCTGATAGAAGATCATCTCGGTGATGACGATCTCGGCGAAATCATGCCCTCTTTAATCGATTTGTATACTGAAAGTGAAAAAGATCTTGGTGACATTACTGGAATTCCAGCCGGATTTAAGAAGCTTGATCGACTGACAGGAGGGTTTCAGGAATCAGACTTGATTGTCGTTGGAGCCCGCCCGAGTGTCGGGAAAACGGCTTTTGCTTTAAATATTGCCATGCATGCCTCGGAGAGCGATATTGTCCTTGTTTTTTCACTAGAAATGTCGAAGAAGCAGCTGTTAAAAAGGGCGGTAAGCAACATAGGTCATATCAGTTCGATGAAAATGCGGAATCCAAGAAGGCTTTTCAATGAGGAGGATTGGGAGAGGTTCTCGGATGCGATGGGGGTGATATCGAAAGCGAATCTGCATATTTTTGATCAAGCGGGTATGGATGTCAACTATATTTGGTCAAAGCTGCGAAAGGTAAGAAGGGAGTACGGTGAACAGAATAGAATCCTTGTTGTCATTGATTATTTACAATTAATTGTCGGAGATTCGAAGCATCAATCCAATCGGCAGGCAGAAATTAGTGAAATCAGCAGGAAGTTAAAGCAGATGGCTAGAGAACTGAATGTAGTCGTTATTGCCCTATCCCAGCTAAGCCGGGGTGTGGAAAGCAGGCAAGATAAACGCCCGATGCTTTCTGACCTGCGTGAAAGCGGCCAAATCGAACAAGATGCCGATGTTATCGCCTTTCTCTACCGCGATGACTATTATCATAAACAGTCCGAGAAGAAGAACATTATCGAAATTATTGTGGCCAAGCAGCGGAATGGTCCGATTGGTACGGTGGAGCTGGCGTTTGTGAAGGAGTATGGGCGGTTTGCGGATTTGGTGGGGAGTACGGGATTAGGCGTTTGATTAGAAAGGAAATCAATATGAATGGCTGCTTGTAGATACAGCAGTAAAGAAATATCATTTTTCGATGTTAAGCAAAAAATTGAGGTTACGGTTTATCGCCAAGGAAGGTAATAAATGTGTCCCAGACATTAATTTCAAATATAGAGTGATACCTAATTTAGACAATAAACGACATAAAAGAAATTTTGTTTATTATATTAATAAAAATGACGAATTATTTATTAATAGATTGAGGTGTTATAATTTGATACAATCCAAGATAATATTTCTGGGATAAATTTGAAGGGAGGAATTATTTGATGGAAGGCGTTAACCATGCTAAGAATCTCCAATTTTATGGAGGGAAAATTGGTGGTTGGATACCACTTGGTTCACTCGTTGTTTTTATGCTTGCATTTGTCATTACGGATCATATTTCTTTAAAGGTGTTTTGGGCGGCCGGTTTTTTTGCATTGTCTTTAAGTTTCCTATTTTCAAAAGACAAGAAACAGTTTAGTGATGTTTCCCTTAAAGGGCTGACTGATCCGATGTTTTCTGTTTTGGTGATAATATTTTTATTTGCAGGTATTTTATCACATCTACTTCGACAAAGTGGTCTAATCGATGGTTTGCTTTGGTTGAGTACTACACTTGGATTGGATGCGGCTTATTTGCCACTAATTACCTTCTTGGCATGTGCGGCTATTTCAACTGCTACTGGTACTGCAGGAGGTACAGTAGCTACGGCAACTCCTATTTTGTTACCGCTTTCACTAGGATTAGGCTGTGATCCTGCCTTAGTATTGGGCGCAATCATTAGCGGGGCATTCTTCGGTGATAACTTAGCTCCGATTTCTGATACAACTATAGCATCATCATTAACAATGGAATCTGAAGTCCCAAAAGTAGTTAAAAACAGGCTAAAATACTCTCTTATTGCAGGTTTTATTGCGAGTATCCTATATGTGATATTCGGCAAGATGACTACAAATCAGTTACCTGAAACTCTAGTGGAAGATGCAGGTGGCCCAAAGACATTAATCATGCTAGTAATACCAGCTATCATGGTATTCCTTATGATCAAAGGAAAAGACTTGGTTACTGTACTACTGACCTGCAACCTCGTTGCAATTATTTTAAACATTACTATGGGATTTATGTCTTTAGAATTCATTATTAATATTGAAGGTCCAATAGTTGCAGGGATCTCAGGTATGCTCAGTATCATTGTTTTTCAGATATTCTTGTTTGCTTTACTTGAATTGACAAAAGCTAGTGGAAACTTTGAAGAATTTGTTAAAACTGCAGGTAGTCAGTGCAAAACCCCAAGGCAGGCCGAATTAATGGTAGCATTCCTAACTGTCATGGGAACTGTAGCAACAGCTATTAATACAGTCGCAATCGTTATGATAGGACCTGTTGCTAATAAACTATTTAAGAAATTTAATCTGGATAGGAGACGCGGTGCCAATATCTTAGACGGTTTTTCATGTGCGACTGCAGGTGTACTTCCATATAATGCATCTATGATGGTTATGTTTGGCTTGGCCGTTTCATCTGGTGTATTATCAGAAACATTCTCAGTTATGTCAATACCAATGTACTCATTCCACGCCATCTTATTGTTTGTAGTATTCCTTATTAGTATTATTACTGGTTGGGATAGACGCTATGAAAAAGTTACGGGTAATCATATAGAAATTCTCAAAAATCCTCCAATGAATAGTACAACAATAAAAAAAACAAGTTAAATACTTTTTTAGTATTTATGTATAATATTAACATTTGCTTGAAGACGTGTTATATGATTGATTTGCGAACACATAAGTAGATTAATCAGGAGGTATAAAATGAAAAAGGAATATATAGAAGCTTTCTTGGAAATTGTCAAAACACTCAATATTACTAAAGCTTCTGAAAACCTACATTTAACTCAATCCGCTTTAAGTAACCGTCTAAAGCTTATGGAAGATGAATTGGGCACGCAATTAATTATTCGGTTTAGGGGTAATCGTTTTATTGAACTTACTAAGCAGGGTGAGGAATTTATTGAGATAGCAGAACGTTGGATGCTATTGTTTAATGAAACAAAGAAATTAAAACATAATCATGTAGCGTCTTTAATAATTGGTTCAGTTGATAGCTTTCATAATACAGTTTTATATCCTATATATTTGCAAATTTCCGAAAATGATACACCAGTTGCTTTACAGGTTCGAACCCATCAATCAATGGAACTTTATAAGTTTATAGAAAATAGAGAGATTGATGTCGCATTTGTTTCTTTTGAACGTAATGTTAAGAATGTGGTAGTAGAACCTATTTTTAAACAGCGTATGTGTATTGCTATAAACATTGGTAATAAAGAAAAGAAAAGTATTGGGCATCCCTCTCAATTGGATCCTAGTAAAGAAATTTTTATGAACTGGGGAAAGGAATTTGAGCATTGGCATAATAAATGGTGGGGTGATTCATTTTCGCCTCAGTTAGAAACAGATTCTATGTCAGTTCTTAACCATTTCATGAATATAGAGAACAACTGGGCGGTTGTTCCTGTAAGTACATTCAACACTTTGTTTTCGAAAAATTCAAATATAGAAATGTGTGATTTCTTAGATATGTCCCCACCAGATCGTATATGCTATATGATTAAGCATAAATACAACATTTTACCAAGCCATGATACTGGGTTGAAACTATTTGAACAATTATTAACGGATTACATCGATAACAATTCTTCACTCATGTCTGTTTGATAAACATATGCGTTCCAATCGATATATGTAGAATCGAAAGGAAGTTTAATGAAGAATGAAAAAGATTTATTTAGATAACGCTGCAACAACACTTGTTAATCCAAGGGTATTGGAAGTATCAAAAAAATTTACAGACATGCTTCGAGACACAAATCTTTCTACTAGTGATGTAACTCGTGTTCAGAGAAGTTCACTTGTTACTGCTCGTCAAGATGTTGCAGACTTCTTAGGATGTGATAGAGAAGAGATAGCGCTAGTTCAATGCACATCACATGCTCTAGGAATTTTAGTTGATAGATTGCCACTGAAAAAAGAAGATAATGTCTTAATTTGTGATCTAGAATACCAAGCATCTACTGTTTGTTGGAAAAGACGACAAGATGAAGTTGGATTTGAGCTTCGCCAGGTTAAAACAAGTGGAGGCCAGGTTACTGCAGATAATTTTAGAAGATATATAGATAATAATACAAAGGTTATCCTGTTGGCATCAGTTCAAGAAATAAACGGATTTCGTGCGGATGTTAAAGAAATAGGCAAATTAGCAAAAGAGTATGGCTGCTATTATATAGTTGATGGTATCCAAGAAGTGGGTTCGCTTCAAGTAAATGTACGAGATATTGGTATGGACTTTTACTGTAGTGGCGGTAAAAAATGGTTAGGTAATCCGTTTGGCATGGGTTTCTTATATATAAAGCGTGAACATCTAAAAACTCTGAAACCGAGTTACTATTCCTACTTTGATATCCAAGTTCCAAGCAAATACGCAGATTACTTAACTTATTTAGAAGATCCAAGAAGGCACCCCTTTGATGAGTACGTATTAGCAGAGGATGCGTCTGTTTTTGAAATTGGCGGCTATGGTAATTATATTGGTGCTATGGGACTTTCTGAATCAATACATGTTTTAAATGACTTCGGTATAGAAAATGTCGAAAGGAAAAATATAAAACTAAATAAGCAATTATATAATGGTTTAAGAGAGTTAGGAGTGTTTTTAGAAAGTCCAGGAGTAGAAGATAATATGTCATCTATTGTATCCTTTAATTTTAATCGATTAAAGAACAATAATATAGAAAAAGAGCGTAGACTTATACGTTATTTACAAGATCATAATATATATGTGTCACTTCGTTGTTCTACTGGTGTTGGTGGCGTAAGGGTATCTGTTCACTATTATAGCACTGAAGAAGAAGTAGATATTTTCCTTGCAGCTGTCAAGAATTTTATGGAAATAGATAGAAACGTAGAATAAATCATGGAGGTAAAAAATGAACAGCGAAAGTACAGGGGTATTTTTCAATTCAGATCTACAAAAAGAAATAAAGGATAAATTTCACTATGTTGATCATGATAATTTAGGTAGAAAAAGACTCTTTTTCGAAAATTCCGGCGGATCATTTCGTCTAAAATCTGCAGTCGAGGCTAGATCTCGCTACGAAAAAATACCTGATTGTCCTGAAAGGATTCATGACACAGCAATGATGCTTCAAAAGGTTAAAGAGGACGGTATACGTGATATAATGCAGGTAATTTTCGGTGCAAAAACAGGTAAATTGGTGACGGAGCTAACTGCATCACAGGTAATGTTCCAAATTTCACAGGCAATTGTTGAAAATGTACCTGGAACTAATGTGGTTACTACTTCTATAGAACATCCATCAGCATTTGACTCAGCCAAGTATTATGCTGAAAAGACAGGAAAAGAGTTTCGTGTTGCTATGGCGAATCCAAAAACAGGTGGTATAGATACAGACGAGATTATAAGACATATTGATGATAACACTTGTTTGTTGAGTATTATCAGTGCATCAAACATATCCGGTAATATCATAAATATAGAAGAAGTAGTAAGAGAAGCTAGAAAAATTAAACCTGATTTATATATTATTTCAGATGCAGTGCAGCATATGCCTCATGCTGTTTTGGATGTAGAAAAATATCAGCTTGATGGGATAAATTTTGCTCCATATAAAGCATTTGGTGTACGAGGTTGTGGATATGGATATATCTCGGATCGTGTTGCAAAACTTCCACATCATAAATTAGCTGCAAAGCCTGAAAATGAATGGGAACTCGGCACATTCCCTCATCCAAATTTTGCAGCAATCAGCGCAGTCGTGGACTATGTTTGCTGGATAGGTGAACATTTTTCGGATACCAAAGATAGACGTAATTTATATGTTGTTGGTATGACACATATTCATCTTCATGAAAGAGCTTTGTTGCATCGTATGTTGGAAGGAACTAAAGAGGTTCCAGGATTGCGTCATATTAAGGGAGTAAATGTTTTGCTGGATTCACAGGAATTGATAAATCGAGATCTAATTTCGGCAATTAGCTTAGAAGGTTTAGGTTATACTGAAGCGGTTGCGCAATACTATAAACGTGGTGTCACGGTATACGAGAGAGTAAATACAAGTCTATATTCTAAGCGCATTATCGAATCTTTAGGTTTAGATGGTGCAATCCGAGTTTCACCATTACACTGTCATGATGCAAGTGATATAGATGAATTCTTAAAGATCACATCACATTTAGTTAAAGACTTATCCAAACAAATACTAGTTTAATATTATTATGCAATTCTTTAGTATATAAGGTTAAAAAACATAAATTCCTCAAATATCGAAATAAAAAGATTAGAACCCGTTCGTATTTTGTTAAATATAATAAAAATCGGTATAGAAATAAAGAAAACAATAATAAATCAGAATGATGCACTAAGAAAATATATCATAATTTAGATTGTTTACAAAGGCTCTCTAAAATAAGGTAGAAGCTTTAGAGAGTGGTACAAAAGAGTAAAGCTATAAGGAACTAATCGGAAAAACTTCCGATTAGTTTTTTTGAGGTAAAAGGAGTAATAACAATGAAATGGGTAGTGGGTTTGCAATTATACCTAGATCGATATATAAAACTAATTATCCTGTAGCAAGGTCAGCATTATTTCCTTTTTAGGGCCATTATCTGGAATTAGATCTCAAACAAAACTATAATCTACATATACATAAAGGTTTAGGAAGTGGTTTAAATTTTTAGTGCAATCATTTTGTTTATAATTGCAGGAATAGCTGAAATTGGTGGGGGCTATTTGATTTGGTTATGGTTAAGAGAAGGAAAACCTTTTTACTGGGGAATTGGGGGTGGAATAGCATTAGCTTTATACGGTGTAATCGCTACTTTCCAATCCTTTCCGTCATTCGGTAGAGTTTATGCTGCTTACGGTGGTGTATTTATTGTTCTATCTGTTCTGTGGGGATGGGGCATTGATAAAAAAACACCCGATTTATATGATTGGCTAGGTGCTGGGATCTGTTTAATAGGTGTTTCAATGATATTATTTGCACCACGTCAATAGCGAATTTGTTCACAGGACATTGCCTCGGATCGCTAAATTTCTTCAATTTACTTTAGTTTCACTGGAAGAGTTCTGAAATACAACGACATCCTTATGAAAGGACGAAAACAGCAAAGTAATAGAGTATTTCCTTTTAATAGGGAATGCTTTTTATTTTGTCTGAAATCAAAAGAAACAATAATATTATAATTAAAAACAATATTTATTTATTGTAAAACGATAAAATATGTATTAAAATCACATTAACAATAAATAAATGAGGTGCTTAATATAAATAGAGAAACACTTTTTTTAAAGTTCGTTGTTGTTCTGATGGGAATTCCCGTTCTTGCATTGTGCATCTTTTTGGTTCCGGAGATAGGGAATGTTACTGCAAAATTGCTTCCAGAGTTTGCTTATATAAAATATCTCGTTTCCATCGTTTTTTATGCATCCGCGATCCCTTTTTACATTGCTTTGTATCAGGCTTTCAAACTTTTACGCTATATTGATAAAAATGAAGCTTTCTCGCAAATTTCTGTAATAGCTTTAAAGAAAATCAATGGCTGTGCCATCGCAATTAGTATCTTGCATGTGCTAGTCTTGCCGCTTTTCTATCTCTTTGCGGAAGTAGACGATGCCCCAGGTGTCATCTTTGTCGGATTGGTTGTTCCTTTTGCTTCCATGGTGATTGCCGTTTTTGCCGCTGTTCTTCAAAAGCTGTTAAAAAATGCAATCGATATAAAATCAGAAAATGATTTAACGGTTTGAGGTGAAAACAATGGCGATTATAATCAATATTGATGTGATGCTGGCTAAAAGGAAAATGAGCGTAACAGAACTTTCGGAGCGCGTTGGAATCACAATGGCTAACCTTTCTATCTTGAAAAATGGAAAGGCTAAAGCGATTCGATTTTCAACTTTAGAGGCGATTTGTAAGGCTTTAGATTGTCAGCCTGGGGATATTCTAGAATACAAAAATGACGAAGATACTAAAGAATAATAAAATAGCATTTTTTATGATGAAAATATGAGATTGAACTGGGTGAAAAGGAAGGCTCACTTAATTTCCCTTAAACTAAAGATGTAGATGTATACAAAAAAAGTAGCTCATAAAGCTACTTTTTTTCCAATTGCTCCAATCGTACAACAGGAAACCAACCCTCGACCTCCAAAATTAATTTCCATAGAGGAGTAGGAATAACAGCTTGATGTTGATCGGTAGTTGTTAGTTGGTGCCTAATGGTTTCTTCTTCATGATGTTGTACTTTTTCAACCCAATGAGGATCAACCACTAGTGCTCGTCCGAGTGCGATAAAGTCTGTTTTCCCTTTCTCAAATACATGTGCTGCTTCATCTGGGGTGTGAATATTTCCAACACCAATGACTGGTACACGACCGTCTATATATTCTGCAATTAATTCTGTACGTGATTTTTCACTATTAATTCCTCTGCGCGGCTTAGCCCAAGCGTTCGTTGTAGCAATATGAATATAATCAATATCTGCTTTCATTAATTCATCAAGTAACTCGAATGTTTCTTTCATCGTGATTCCAGGTGTTTCAGGTTCTTCAGCTGAAAAACGATAACCAATTAAGAATGGTTTTGTTGCATGTTCTATGATAACACGCTTCACTTCATCGATTAGTTTTATGGCAAATACATAACGATTTTGGAACTCATCTGTTCGTTGATTCGAATGTGGTGAAACAAACTGCTGGAGTAAATAACCTGTTGCACCGTGCAATTCGACTCCATCAAATCCGGCTTTAATTGTACGGCGTGTTGCGTCACCAAAGTCTTTAATAATTTCATATACTTCATCCGTAGTTAATGCTCTCGGTGTCTGCCCGATGCTATAAAATCCACGGTCTCCAAGGGGAGCGACAGCACTTGCACTTACGGTTTCTCCAGTTGGAATAAGTCTTGGGACTGCTAAACGGCCACCATGATAAAGTTGAACAACTCCTTTAGCACCACCAGAGTGAATAACATCTGCTAATTTGGAAAGATCGTCAATTGTCCCATCATGATCAATCCCCATTTGACCATCGAAACCTTTACCATTTCTTGAAACATATGCACAGGCCGTAATAATCGTTCCGACACCATTCGCACGTTCCTTGTAATAATTAAGTTCTTCCTGTGAAACATAGTCATTTTCATCTGCGGAAAATGTTGTCATTGGAGCCATCATGAGGCGATTTTTTACATGAACTCCGCTTTTAAATGTGAAATCTTGAAATAAGTTTTGATACTTGTCTTTCATAGAAATACTCCTTTAAATACACCTCAGTAAGTGAAAAATAGAGGTGTTTTATTTTTACACGTATAGTTTCATCCATTCTTGGAAGTTTGTGATAACGCCGTCTAAGAAGGAGATTGTTGCTTCATCTATTAAGTTCCCTTCAGCATCGAATTTCTCATGAACAGCACCAACATATACTTCGTTTCCACCGAGCACTGGAGAATTTAAACCACTCGCAAATAGAATGTCTCGCAGGTGCATTTGTGCTTTTACAGAACCTAAAATCCCCATTGAAGAACCCATTATAATGGATGGCTTACCATTCATCACCTTATCTACGCGACTTAACCAATCAATCGCATTTCCTAACACACCCGGAATAGATGAATTGTATTCAGGCGTTACCCAAAGAACCGCATCAGCTTCCTTGACTTTCGATTTAAAATCAAGTACTTCTTGAGGTGCATCTAATTCAATATCTTGGTTGTACATGGGTAGGGGAGCTAAGTCTAAAATCTCCACCTCAAATTGATCTGCATAACGTTTTTGAACATGTTTTGCCAGTTGTAAATTATATGAATCTTTACGAATACTTCCTACAATTGCTACTACTTTCATTTTGTTGACCTCCAGATGTTATATGTTGACGAGGGTTTCTATTTCTTTTGAAATGGCGTTACTGCCTGCATGTAATTTCGTAGCAATCTGTTTAATATTGCTGCGAGAAATTTGATCAGCAGGTGCTGCAATTGCTAAGGCAGCTATAACCTCTTGATTGCGAAAAACAGGAACAGCGACGCAACGGATACCAACAATACGTTCCTCATCATCAAATGCATAACCATCTTCACGAATAGCCTTTAAATGATAATTAAATAGTTGTGAGTCTTGAAACGTATTTTTTGTTGCACGTTCAAGTGACAATTTATCAAATATGGAAGCTAGCAAATCTTCATCTAAATTAGCTAAGATCACTTTCCCTAAAGCGGATTGATGTAGTTTTGAGCGATTTCCAATTTCTTCGTCTGCTGATTCCTGAAAGGGAGCGTGTAATACTTGCGTCATAACAAGATCGGTCCCGTCCACTTTTCCTATATAGGTACTCATCTGTAAATTTTGCGCTAGTTGGCAAATTGAACGTAATGAAGCCCAATCCATTTCTGAACGTTTTTCAAAGCTTTCGCAAAACATTTTATGATGAATAAAATATTGAGCTTGAAGTTTATAAACATATCCCATATCTTCTAGGGTAGTTAAAATCCGAAAAGCTGTCGATTTACTTAATTTCTGTTCTTCCATCACTTCTCTTAACGTAATGCCTTTACGCTGTTTTACTAATTCTAAAACGAGAAGCCCCTTTTTTAATGTCGATACTTCATTCTGTGCCATTTCATCACCTCAGTCTCAGATAGTATAGATGTTTTATTTTTTGGACTCAAACTATACAGAGTGAGTTTCATTATTTGAAACTTGTTAAAAGGAATTTGTGAGTCTCATTTTAAGAAACTATGATATAGCTAATCAATGATAGGAGGCAAAAACAATGAAATATACAACATTAAAAAAATCTAATCTTGAAGCATCAGTCATTGGACTCGGTACAAATGCAGTTGGTGGGCATAATTTATTCCAAAATTTAAGTGAGGAAAATGGAAAAGATTTTGTAAGGGAAGCATTAAACATCGGGGTAAATTTTATTGATACAGCTGATATTTATGGTCTTGGTCGTTCTGAAGAATTAGTTGGTGAGGTATTAAAAGAATTTAAACGAGATGACTTATTGATTGCAACGAAGGGAGCGCAACATTGGTCCAGCGATGGCTCAGTAAAAACGGATAATCGTCCTGAATATTTGCGACAAGCAGTTGAAAAGAGTTTACAAAGAATGCAATTAGACTATGTAGACTTATATTATTTACACTTCCCAGATCAAGTAACACCGTTTGCTGAATCTATTGGAGAATTAGCTCGCTTAAAAGAAGAAGGAAAAATTCGTGCCATTGGGATTTCGAATGTTTCACTTGAGCAATTAAAAGAGGCAAACATTCATGACGATATCTCTGTTTTACAATCACCTTACAATATGTTAGATCGGTCAGCTGAAGCAGAATTATTACCATATTGTATTGAAAATAATATTTCCTTTATTCCATATGGTCCGTTAGCATTTGGTTTGCTTGGTGGTAGTTTCACAAAAGACTCTAAGTTGGATACACAAGATTGGCGCAATTCAGTTCCATTATTCCAAGGTGACCAATTCCAACAAATACTTAAAACAGTGGACAAATTAAAAGAAATGGCTACGCAAAAAGAAACGCCTCTTCCTAACTTAGCGCTAGCTTGGTTACTCGCTCAGAAGGGTGTTGACTCAGTCATTCCAGGAGGTAAACGAAAAGAACGCATCCGTGAAAACGTTCAAGCAAGCGAAATTAGTTTTTCTAAGGAAGAGTTAAACATTATTAACGATATTCTAAATAACAACTGAGTCTATACAACACAGTTGTCCGAAAGTCATTGAAAGCGCAATTCTCTAGCATGAATTGCGTTTTTCCTCTTTAGTCCATATTGAATATAGTAAAATCCTAATGTAGGGGGTGGGGAATAATGGATAGAATAAAAATTCATCCACTGATACTATTTAGTCTTTTTATTAATGCTATTGCAATGGGAATGTTTGCTTTTGAAAATTATAAAGAAAATGATATAGGTTATACCGTTACATTTATGATTCTATGTTTATTTTTAATTGGTCTTATCATTTACGGATTAATAAGAAATAGTAAAATAGACCATACCAACAAATAGAAGAAAAAAAGGGGGACTTATTTAACCGACCTTAAGCCCTTCCCTTCATGGATCTCTTGAATACCTTCTTCACAAACTCCATATGAACGCCAGGAACAAGTTTCACATACAATTTGAATATCGGAGGGGACGACACACTTTCGAATGCACGACTCAATCTCCTCCCAATTCAAAATTTGCCCGATTTTTAGCCCCATTTTTTCTAAAATAGCGGCATCTCTTTCATAAATATGGTCGTCTTGGCAGTGGTATTTCCCTGAGTTTGGGTATTTTTCACACAGCTGATCAGGTCCCTTTATTAGTTGAATTAACGTCTTAGGGTTATTTCTCAACGTTTGATGCAAATGCGTCATATTTTCCACATATTCCTCGGAATAACCCATACCCCGATAGCCCAGAAGGCAAAAAAGATGATGACCTCGCAGTTTATACATAACTCTCCCCCATATACAAGTTCAACAAATTGAAGTGTTAACCAAAAGGTATTAATAGTTAACATATATCAATCATCATAACATATCAAACCTAATTAAATGGGAACTTTTTTGTTTCACGAACGGTTCTTTAATGAAATTTGAAAGGGATAAAGAAAACCTTTCTAATCACTGGATATTAAACTACGATTCAGACCTTTCAATTGTTCTGCTGTATTCTTTTTTGATCATGACCTTTTTAAAATCTATCTTCGTTGTTAAGATTCCGATTAAGACAAGTAAGGCACCTATGTATCCTTTTTCGGAAAGAACTTCACCGGCGAAAATAAAAGCAAATAAAGCTGCGAATACGGGTTCCAATGAAAATATGAGACCTGTATGTGTGGGAGTCGTATATTGTTGGGCTGCAGTTTGGCCGATAAAACCAATCGCACTGCAAAATATACTTAATGCCAAAATAGATACCCATGAATCTGTCGTGTTAGGAAGATGTGGATTTTCGAAAAATAAAGATAGCAGCAAACCCCAAGCCCCGGTAAAACCAAGTTGTAATATTCCGAGAGAAATAGAATCTACATTCTTCGTCAATTTATCCGTCACAATGATGTAAATTGCATAAAACAAAGCCCCTAAAATGATAAGAAAATCCCCTGAGCTAATGCTAAATCCATCATTTAATGTTAAAAGGGCGATACCTACAATTGCGAATACAACGCCGATTACTACCCGTTTTTCAGTTTTTTGTCTAAAAAAGATGGCTAATAATAATGGAACAAATACAACTGCAAGACTAAATAAAAATCCTGCATTTGAGACGGACGTGGATTTTACCCCAATCGTGACAACAGAAATGGCCGAGAACAAGATGGTCCCTAATATAAAACTATATTTAATCGTCTGAAAATCAATGTGTCTAAAGCGTTTGTAGAATACGAGCACCGCTAAAACAAAAGCTATACCGAAGCGTAAGGCGATCAAGTTAAATCCTTGAATGGATTCAAGACCCATCTTCATGAATAAATAAGATGATCCCCAAAATAATGTGACCACAAGCATTGTGAAATCTGCCTTTAATTGAGTATTCATCCCCATCCTTTTTACTTTAGCGACAGCTGTACTCCCATTCATTTTTCATCATCACCTATCCTGTCATAAATTGATTATTTTACATTATATATGTAGAATTTAAATTAGAAAAATGAATGTTTTTAAAGTTATACATGAATTAATTTCATGAAAAGGGAGTGATCAAATTGTCTCTTGCAAAGTTTGAGATTTTTAGTAGCGTTGTAGAATTGGGCAGCCTCACGAAAGCGGGGGAGGCACTCGGTCTAACGCAATCTGCTGTTAGTCATGCCATTTCCAGTCTTGAAACGGAGTGGGGATTTTCCATTCTCAATCGCGGACGCTCAGGAATCCATTTGACGAGCAATGGAGAGCGCATTTTAACATACATCCGTGAAATTTTAAAATGGAACGAAGAAATGATTCAAGAAATAGCTAATATCAATGGAATGGAAATCGGTACAGTTCGGATTGGCACTTTTTCAAGTGTGTCCATTCACTGGTTGCCTGAAATCATGAAAGTGTTTAATGAGCGGCATCCTTCTATCGAAATTAAGCTGCTGGAAGGAGATTATGATGATATAGAGCATTGGATATCAACAGGTATTGTTGATTTTGGGTTTGTGTCCTTGCCCACTGTGCAACAGTTTGAAATGATTCCCTTAAAAAAAGATAGAATGCTCTGCATCGTCTCAGACGAACATCCTCTCGCTGAACAAAATGAGATTTGTTTTGACATGATCAAGGATGATCCCCTAATCAAATCGAAAAAAGGAAGCGATAACGATTTAACCCGAATGTTAAAAGAAAATAATGTTACGCCTAATATTAAATTTGAACTTACAGATGACCAAGCCATTATTTCAATGGTTGGAAATGGAATGGGAATCAGTATACTTCCTGAAATGGTTTTGCACCGGGTTCCAGTTAACGTGCGAATTCTTCAATTAAAAGGAGAAAATTATCGGACAATTGGTATTGCTGCTACATCATTTAAAACCCTTGCTCCAGCTACAAAAAAGTTTATTGAATACTTGAATTCGTGGTTAAGTGAGCCTGCACGCTCCCATCAGATTTGAATGGCTAGTACTTCATAATCGAATACCTTTCGTAAAATAACTAGGGAGCTATCATGGGATCATGCTGGGAAACTTTTTCTTATAAGAAGCTTGGGAATGCATCTTTAAAATTACAAATTTGCCCATTTGAATGTTAAAATATAGGTAAATCGTTTGTGGATGCGGGGAAATTGATTTTTTCTTTATCCAAACATGCCAAAAAAGCAAAAGAAATATTAAGATAATAGAAGAGCATTCATTAACTGAGACACTTTAAAAGAGCCATGGGAGGATCCATATGAAAGTTCGACTGACTAATTTTAGTGAAGAGTGGGCTCTAATTTTTCAAACTGAGGCTGAAATGCTGAAAACAATCTTTGGCGATGAGATCATTAGAATAGAACATTTTGGGAGTACGTCAGTTCAAGGCATGAAGGCAAAACCTGTCATAGATATGATGTGTATTGCTAAAGACATAGAGAAGGTTGATTTATTCAACCACAAAATGGACTCTCTTGGTTATGATGTAGCGGGGGAATGGGGCATTGCCGGTAGAAGGTTATTTCGAAAAGGCGGTGAAAATAGAACCCATCATATTCATTTTTATCAATATGATAACGCTCAAATTGATAGGCACTTAATTTTTCGGGATTATCTTCGGTCCCATCCGGATGAAGCAGCAAATTATAGCCGCTTTAAAGAAGAGCTGGCCGAGCAGTTCGATAACTCAAGGGAATATAGTCAAGCCAAAAAAGATTTCGTGAAGGAAATGGAACAGAAAGCACTTCTCTGGTTTAAGGAGTTTCAGAGAAAATAACAACCTTTATTAGGTATATTAATCAAGAATTTGCCGGAAGGAATTTATACTATAATAACGAATTAATATAAAGGGAACCTAAAAATTGAACACTTGGTAATCGAATTAAAGAACAAAACTAGGTTTAATGTAAGGAGCGAAACGATGAAAGAAAATACAAAAAAAGAAATCTTTTCTTGGATAAAATCACTCGCATTTGCACTCATAATTGCTTTTATATGTAGGGAATTCTTATTCTCGCCTACAACTGTTTTTGGAGAATCCATGTCCCCTACTTTTCTAGATCAAGAAAAGGTTGTAATAAGTAAAACGTCTGGCATTCAAAGGTTTGATGTGATCGTATTCAATGCCCCTGATGTGGAAGGCAAAAAATATATTAAGAGAGTAATAGGACTTCCAGGTGACCGGATAGAGATGAAAGATGACGTCCTTTACATTAATGGCAAAGCATTTGAAGAATCGTATTTAAAGGAAAATAAAGCTGATAATCCATTTAATAAGCTGACTGGCGACTTTGAATTGCAAGAAGTGCCTAAAGGTTCTTTATTTGTAATGGGCGATAACCGTTTGAACAGTAAGGATAGCAGGCACATTGGCTTTATTCCATACGAATCAATCATCGGAGAAGTGAAGTTTCGATTTTATCCATTTCAAGCAATTGGTATACCAAAATAAAGTATTAATACAGGGCGTTTCTACAAAAGGTAGGAACGCTTTTTTATTAATAGGCTGAAGTGGAGAGTTAGGAATTCTCTCCACTAACGGGTCCAGTTGCTATTCAGAAAACGAAACAGGGGATCCAGTTGAAGTATGCTCATTAACCCAGTCAAGAGAGACTTTAGAAACATCTTGCCAGTCAGATATCTCTGATTTATGCTGCTCCACCCAACTCATACAATATTGCGGATCTATACTCTGCTCTAGGCATTGTTCTAAGAATAATTGGATGGTTGACTCCGTACAATTTTGCCATGTTCCACAGGTGTTATGAAAAATATTTTCCATTTTCGTTTGTATAGAAAGATCATTTGTACTAGACATTGCTGCTCCTCCTTTTGTTAAAACACAAATGTCAATTGTAGTACTCCCACATTCAGTTTTTCCAAAAGTAAATAATTTATGAATTCATAAATTAAAAATGAATCATTTGGGAATTTTGCAAAACCGGCGTGATAGGTCGCTGAAGGGATTGGCCTTAAAATAACACTTAGAAAAATCTAAGAGAAAAGTAAATAAAGATATAAGGAGCCTAAATTGAATAGAAAGAAAAAATTGATAGTTGTAGGTATATTCTTTTTTTCATTGGTTGTATTCAAATTAGTTTTTCCAACATGGACACCAGATATAAAAGGAATTAATAGTATTAGCACATTACAGCAGATAGAACAAAACGTTGAGTAGAAGGCAGAATAGCAATATATTTAGAATTGAAGCAGCGGCCAATCTCTTTGATGATTGACCGCTGTTTTTTATGCAAGTTTTTTATACATCACAATATGCGGACCAATAGGAGGATAATCAAAAACTTCCCCATGTATGTTAAAGCCTAATCTATTATAATACGACTGTACAGAGGTTCTGGCATTGCACCATAAAAGGTCAAACCCCTGAGCAATTATTAAATTTTCGGCATGGGCAACAATTAATCTCCCTGCTCCTAGCTTTCTAAACTCATCTAAAGTCGCCATTCCTCGTAAGCGATATTGCATTTCCATAGAAAAATCAGGATTCCTTTCGACACAAAAGGACGCAATACTGATTAGTCTGCCATGAGAAAATGCTCCAACATGAAGCGCACCAGGTTCATGGTCTGTATCATATTTACAGTCCTCAATCGTTTGATGTGGACGCAGAACAGTATGTCTAGTACTATAAGTCATCTCTGGCGTAATTCTTCTAACCTCTAACATTTTTATCCTCCGATCTTTTTAAAACTATAAATAAATAATTCTCTAACCGATCTAGTAATCCTGCTTCTTATTAAATGGGAACTGCATGGAAGAGTTGTGGAGGAGATAGAAAAGTGATTAAAAATAACTACTATTGAAAACTACGAATGTGGTATAAGGGGAGGAAGATTGCGTCCTTTTGGATATTTATTAAGGATTTTTATTAAAGTTTTAAAAAATACTAGAGCAAAAAAACTCCCTCGCCGTCTCAAATTTCATACTAATGGGTGGTTAGGCAACCAACTTTAGCAGCCTGACGGCAAAGGGGCAAGGGGACGTTATATTTCCGTTTTTAAGATCTGATCAATAATTTTCTTCTCCAATTTCGCTAAGGATGGAGCGGAAAAGTCTCTTGGACGCGGGGCAGTATTTTTTATATCTAACGTGATTTCTCCATCCTCAATGAGGAGGATTCGATCAGCGATTTTTACAGCTTCTCGAACATCATGTGTTACGAGTAAGGAAGTATAGCCTTGATTCAGCCAAAGGTCTTCAATCAAATTTTGCATTTCCATTCTTGTTAACGCATCCAAGGCACTTAAAGGTTCATCTAGTAATAATAGAGAGGGCTTATGCACCAATGCTCTTGCAAGTGCAACCCGCTGCTTTTGACCGCCGGAAAGTGTGGATGGCCATTCGTCTTTGAAAGATAATAACCTGACAGCATCTAAAGTTTGTTCTGCTTTTTCTTTCCAAATTCCTTTTAATCCAAGACCGACATTATTTATCACACTTTTCCATGGCAGAAGGCGAGAATCCTGATACATCATGGTGGCACTAGACTTCGATTCTTTAACAGGCGTATCGTTAAAATAAATTTGACCTGATGTAGGCTCCTCTAACCCTGCAATCAGCCGCAGAAGCGTACTTTTGCCACCGCCGCTTTTACCGACAATGGCAACAAATTGTCCCGCCTCAATTTCTAGTGATACATTATTTAAAACTGTTTTTTCTCCAAAACTTTTTTCGATATTTTTCAAGCTTATATGAACGGCATGATTATTCTTATTTAAAGTCTCCCTAATTACGGGCTCATGCATAGCCATTATTTAATCCCTCCAATCATTAACGAACATAGCTTTTATGCCAGCTGAGGGCCTTCCTTTCTCCCCAACGAGCGAGCATATCTGCCAATTTTCCAAATAATGCATATAAAATAATCGTAATGATGATAATATCTGATTGCATAAACTGTTGGGCTGTCATGGCCAAATATCCAACACCTCTTGTAGTAGCAATCGTTTCAGCAATGATTAATGTTAGCCACATGACACCGAGAGAGTATCGCAAGCCTACAAAAATAGATGGAAGGGCCCCCGGGAACAATACGTTTTTAAATAAATCCCATCCTTTTAAACCATACATTCTTCCCATTTCAATCAATCCTGCATCCAGATTTCTGATTCCATGAAGAGTATTGATATAGACTGGAAACATGACCCCGATGGATACGAGAAATATTTTTGCACCTTCGTCAATCCCAAACCAAAGAATGACAAGAGGGACCAAAGCAAGATTAGGAATATTTCGGATCATTTGTAAGGAAGTATCGGTTAACTGAAAGGTGAGATTAGATAATCCATTTGATATTCCTAATACAAAACCGATTCCTCCTCCGATCAATAAGCCAATAAGGGCCCGTGTTAAACTGACCTGCATATGGTAGAAGAGTTCTCCAGAAATAATTAAGTTATAGGCGCTAGTTAGAACTGTAAGTGGGGAAGGCACGAGCTGGGTGGAGACGATCCCAGTCTTTGAGAAAAAATGCCATCCAATCAAAACCAAAATCGGGATAAACCATGGCAATAGACTCTTTGATAACTTTGCTTTCATGTTATTTTCCTTTCCGCAAAATTAGCACGAGCAGATCTCTACTTACCTACATTTTGGGCTACATCAATTTTTTCTGGTATTAACCCAATTTCATAATAAACATCTGCTTGCTTTTGCTGTGCATCAATGATTTCTTGATTAATCTTTTCGGCATCATAATCTCTGCGAGCGGTAGCTCTATCAATGATTTCTTCCTCAATTCCTAACATTTTAGATACAAGTTTAACAACCTCTGGCTTATTCTTATTGGCCCACTCATCCGATTCATCAACGGCTTCAATAATTTTATTAACTAATTCAGGATGTTCTTCATTAAATTTAATGTTTGCAACATAAAAGGTTCTGTTCGGATACCCATAATCTATTTCTTCAGTTAGGTTGATTGTATCTAGCTGAATTTCTGTTCCGGCTAAGAAGGGATCATAAGTTGCGAATGCATCTAATTTTTTTGTTTCAAACGCAGTACGCCCTTGAGCTGCATCAGATAAATAAACCCATTCGACATCATCAAGGCTAATCCCGGCTTCTTTTAATGCTAAAATGGTTAAGTAATGATGATTACCGCCTTTATTTACCCCAATCTTTTTCCCTTTTAAATCGGCGATTGACTTTATTTCTGAATCTTTATGGACGAGAACGCCGACTCCTTCTGGGTTAGGCAGGTCTGCTCCTACATAAACAAATGGTTTATTTCCTGCCTGTGCAAAAATGGTAGAACCGTCTGATGCATGACCGAAATCGATATTTCCTGTAAAAAGAGCTTCTAATAAGGGGCCGCCACCGTTAAATTCTTTCCACTCAATTTCATATCCCTCATCTTTAAGTTTTTTCTCTAAAAATCCGCTTTCCTTTAAAATATTTAAGGTATTGCCCTTTTGATATCCAAGTCGAATGACTTTGCCTGTTTTCTCACTGTTTTGATCTTTGGTTTCTCCTGTTGTTGTCCCAGTACTTGCTGATCCACAAGCGGTTAACATTAACAATAATCCGAAAATAATCGCTAATAGGCTGAAGTTTTTCTTTCTGGTGCTCATTCTCATACTCTCCTTTAATCAATTAGTGACTTACTAGTTTAATCCGATAAATTTTATCGGGTTAGTGGAGTTAAATTGTATTGTAATGGATATATTTAGAAAATTCAACACCCTTTTTTGACTATTTTAAAAAGGAGTTCAACTTAAGGTAACGAATAATTTGTAATAGATGCTTTTCGGAAAGCTTAATAACTATATGAAATTGGAGTGGTTTAATTGAAGAAAATTTATTTGATCCGTCATTGTGAAGCAGAAGGGCAGCCGCCTGAATCAAAACTAACAGTTAATGGTTTGAAACAAGCGTTAGATTTATCTGAGTTTTTTTCCGAAATGAAAATCGATCGAATTATTTCAAGCCCATATAAGCGTGCGATTGAAACTATAGAACCACTTGCCAAGCGATTAAATATAGAGATTGAGCTTGATAGAAAATTGACAGAGCGTATACTAAGCACCAAGAATCTTCCTGATTGGCTAGAAAAACTAAGAACAACCTTTGATAATATGGAACTGGAATTTGAAGGCGGCGAGTCTAGCCAAGCTGCAACGGAACGAATCCTTGAAGTGGCAGAAGAAATTTTTAACGGTGAAAAAGAAAATACGATCGTTGTGACACATGGGAATTTAATGTCTTTGCTTTTAAAGTATTATAAGAACGATTTCGGCTTCGAGGATTGGAAAAATCTTAGTAATCCTGATGTATTTCTCTTGAAATATGAAAATAACGAAGTCACGTTTGAGCGGGTATGGAAGTAAAGGGGCAAAAAAAAACTATGCTCCGCCAATCTCCTTAGCCTTTTCTTAATTGGGGCTTATTGGTGGCTAAGAAGACTGCTATCTTTATTTTGCGGTACAGAGGGAAGTACGGGTACATCCCTAAACCATATTCCTTATTTAAAATTGCTTAAACAAAAAAATAAAACGGCTATCACATTAACACACGAAAAATGAATGGATACCGACTGTTCGTATTGAATAGAGTGATGTACGATCCACCAACCCTTATAGATTTTCGGAAAAACATGTTTTTAAAGTTAAAAAGCGAATAAAAGAAGACAGAATGGGATCCAGTTTCCTCCGATACGCAGAGTAATTTATGCATGGTTGTAAAGGTTTTAAAACCCTTGAAGAAGAATTAAATTATAAACGAGATGAAGGGATGAGACAATGGCTATGGAGAAAACAGCCATGATTTTGGCTAAATCATTAAAAGAAGTGGGTATTGATTATGCATTCGGCATTCCTGGAGGGGAAGTACTTGAAATCCTGGAAGCTTTT
The DNA here is from genome assembly GCF_036965085.1 of Bacillus sp. JJ1532. NCBI lineage: Bacteria > Bacillati > Bacillota > Bacilli > Caryophanales > Bacillaceae > Bacillus > Bacillus sp. JJ1532. The sequence continues at coordinate 168,466 of NZ_JBALOW010000002.1, read as the reverse complement.
CGGAAGGTAGGAATTGAATTTATTTTATCAAAGCATGAGATGGGGGCCGGGTTCATGGCGGATGCCTATTATCAATTAACGGGCAAACCAGGCGTGCTGATTTCCACTCTTGGACCGGGTCTAACAAATACGGTCACACCGGTAGCCAATGCCTTTTTGGACCGTTCCGCCATGATTGTCATCACAGGGGAGGTAAGCACTAATTTAACGGGTGTATACACACATCAGGTCCTTGAGCAGCAAGACATACTCAAACCGATTATCAAATGGTCAACAACATTGGTAAATGGTTCAGCAAGTCAGGCCATTTGGAAGGCTATTGAAATTTCCACATCAGGAGTGCCAGGACCTGTACATATCAATGTGCCTACAAACATTGCCGGGATGGAACAGAAATATGTATCTATAAAGCGGAAGGTGGCATTTCCAGTAGATCCCTCCAGGGAAGCGGTGGATGCGTTTATGAACTGTCTTGTTGAGGCGAAAAGACCCGTTCTTCTTGCCGGGGTAAACATTCGAAAGGAAGAGGCATCAAGCATCAGGGAGTTTTGTGAAAAATGGCGTATTCCGGTAATCACAACGTATAAGGCAAAGGGGGTCATTCCCGAATATGATGCGATTAGTTTCGGGGGGACAGGGCTAAGCCCTTCGGTGGATAATCAGCATTTTCAATTATTGCGGGAACATGCTGACCTGATTTTGACGGTAGGATTTGATCCTATTGAATTACGGAGCGATTGGAATCTATCTTGGGAGACCAAAACAATCAATGTCGATACGATTCCTAACCAATATCAATTGATCCCAGTGGATATGGAGTATGTTGGCGAAATTGGCAGGTTCTTTATTAAATTGAATGAAGCACAGCAAACAGTACAAAGTAAATGGTCGGATGAAGAACTGTTTGCTTACAAGGACGCCATTAAAGATAGAGTGAAACCGAAAGAGGCAGTCGGACTTAGCCCTTATGATGTGGTGTCTGAAACAAGGAAACTAATGCCAGAGGATGCTATTGCCATTGTGGATACAGGCAGCCATCGAATTATGCTAAACCACGTATGGGAATGTTATCATCCAAAGGAACTTTTGCAATCCAATGGGTTAGGGACAATGGCATATGCCCTGCCAGCAGCCATCGGGGCTCAGCTTACGCATCCTGACCGACAAGTAGTTGCCTTTATGGGGGATGCTGGATTAGATATGATTACGGGAGAATTGGCCCTTTTAAATCAATATCAACTTCCAGTTACACTCGTTGTTTTCCGGGATAATATGTTGAGTTTAATTCGTTTAAAGCAGCAGCGAATGGGTTATGAAAGTACGGGAGTCGAATTTATCGCTCCTGCCTATGATCAATTGGCAAAAGCCTATGGCGGTATAGGTGTGGTTGTAGAGAATGTTAATGAATTACGTGAGGCTGTTAAAATCTCACAGCAGAGTGAACGATTTACTTTAATTGAAGCCAGAATTAATCCTAGTGAATACCATGATCAAATGTAAGGTTATTATATTCCATCCATGATCCTAGAGGACAAGATTCCAAAAAGAGAAGCTCTCACAAACTCTATTAAACACGTGACGCAGTTTAATAGAGTGTAATTTATATAATTATTCCAAAATAGTGCCCTTTTCTGTAATAACGAAAAAAGTCCAATTTCTCCCTTTTAATACGAAGAAATTGGGCTATTTCTATTGTTAGCTATTAAATCTTTTATTATGTTTAACATGTTTAGATTTAGGGTTACTAAAGAACATTAAAGAACCTGCAACTACTACGCTTCCTATAAGAGCCTCCCCTGGAAATGCATAATCTGCCATCCATTTAAGCTCTTTTAGTCCAAGTGTTGCTTGAGGGGAGACCATCATCCAAATTCCGATTGCAAAAAGAATATAACCTAAAACCTTCATTTTATTATTCCCCCTTTGAAATTAGGATGACTTTCTAGATTGATTTATAGATAGAGTAGGTACTGTATTCATAGGTGCAAATCGATCTTGTACCATTGCTCCAATTAGACCATCATCTGTCGTATTGACTGCAGTACAAATCATAGGGATAAAGCCAGAGTACATGGTAATAAAGGTTGTGATAAATAACGTTGGATCTGGCACTTGTAGAATGGTAGCTATAACAGGAGACATGAAAAATCCCGCCCCCCCGGGAACGCCCGGTGATTCTAAGCCCAAAATCCACATAGGTAACACTAATAATAAAATTTCAGATAAGGAAAGTGGGATATCCATCATAGCACAGGTCGTTACAGTCACAATTAATACAGCCATTGTAGAAGTACTTTTATTTAATACTGTGCCAAACACAACGGATGTCTCAGCGAATTCTGGTTTTAATTCTAAATCTCTTTCAGCTGAAATAATGTTAACCGCCAGTGTATCATAAGACCCCCCGGTCCCAAAACCTGTTGAATAAACTGTAAAGTAATATTTCCATATTTGTTTCCATGTTCTTTTGGAGATAATCTTTGTCAATACAATGATCAGGAGTGTCCATGTTGTAGCTAACATAAATACCCAAAGGACGGTTTTACCATAATAGGCAACTCCTTCAGTCCCAAACTTTAACGGAATGTTAATTGCTAAACATCCAATCATAATTGGATAATACCAAAGTAGCCACTTAAATGCTTTTAAAATATAATCGCTAATAACCATAATATTTCTTGCAATTGGCTCAAATTTTTTGTTAGTCGCGACTATCCATCCAACTAGTACGGAGGCAATTAAAATCTGCAATAATGGTTGCTGGGTGATAATTGTTTTAAATGTACCTAATATACTCATTATAAATGTAGAGAATCCTGCTACTTCCGCACCTTCTGTGGTAAAATCCAGACCTGCAACTAAAAAAATAAATAGTGCAGCATATCCTACAGCTACTAATCCTAAAACCAGGTATGACGCAAAGATTCTACCAAACAATTGGCCAGCCTTATCTTTATGAACCATAATTAACTTTACTGCTGCTCCGGATAGTAAAAAAAAGATAATAGCTGTAGCAAATGTTACGATGCCTTTAGGAAAATACTGCCCGCTTAGAGCAAGACCATGTACCACGGGATTGTCAGGTACAAATAAACCAAGTGAAAATCCAATTGCTAGAGTACTGAAAACCCAAAACGGATATGGAACCCTTTTAAAAAAATTTTGATCATTTTTTTTTCTTGTCATAGAAACCTCTCCTTTACGAGGATAAAGAAGGTTATAAACTATGTCTGATTACCCCGTTTTTAATGGTTTTGTAAATTCAATGGCCCTTACCTAAATACATAAAAAAAGTACTCCTGAACTTTCTTCAATCCTGTACACATTCAATTCTTTTATTTTTGAAGTTAGAATAAAACCTCCTCGATTTTAATGTAAACCTTTACAAATCTCAGTGGCCTAGACACCCAGCCACCCTTCTTTTATTAATTATATTTAAATTTTCAAAAAAATCAATATATTATCCGTTTTTTGAGCATAAAGTATCAATACACTTTGATTATAATCATAGAGGTGAAATGTTGTTTGTATATAAAAAATAGCATATATAGTGTTAAGAAAATATTGAATTTTCATTAAAATTGTGATTAAATGAAATTATTGGTTGGGTCATTGGGTTATTAACGTTTGATGAACGCAATTATCAAATCAATCTATTTCTAAAGAGATTTTTCCGCCTGTTCGGCAATTTGTATTGATTAAAAATAACCAAATTATAATTTTAGTTTGAAACCTGTGATTTTTAATGATTATTAGGATCTGATCTTATTGTTATTGCCAGGATGAATAATATCGTATTTTATGTAGCTCAAACCTAGATGAGTTTAAGGATTAACCAAGAATTAAATTAAGGGAGTTCAAACATGTATGTAACTATGTTGTTAATTGGTTTTTTATCTGGAATGATTACGGGCTTGTTATCAATTGGGGGAGGAATTATTGTAGTCTTTATGCTAATGTTTGTTTTTCCTTTGTTGACAGGTAAAACGTTCCCGATGCACACGATAGCTGGCTTTTCTATTATGCAAACTTTTTTTTCAACGCTTTCTGGTGGATTTTATTATATACGGAACAAACTTGTCGAACGGAAAATAGTCTTAATCATGGGAATTCCAGCGTTTATTGGCGGTATGATAGGGGTTCTATTAGCTTCCTATTCCTCTGACTTTCTTTTACGTACCATCTTTGCTTTTCTGGCTGTAACGGCTGCCATTGTAATGCAAATCCCCTATAAATCAAATGAGGAATCGGAGCCGTTTAACTTTACCATTTTTTCAACCATTCTAACTGTACTGGCCTGTTTTATGATAGGGATTTCAGGGGGATTAGTAGGAATTGCGGCGGGATTTATTTTTGTTCCACTTATGATTTTTGTTTTCAAGATTCCTATAAAAAATGCAATAGGTTCCAGTCTACTTATTTGCTTTCTTTTAGCAGCGGGGAGTTTGATTACTAAACTGAGTATCAGCTCCATTCCTATAGGTTATGCGTTTATGCTGATTATAGGGGGAATCGCTGGTGCCCAAATTGGCGGACGTATAACAAAAAAACTAAATTCAATAACATTAAAGAGAATTGCGGCGTACTTAATTCTGCTTGTAAGTATAAAGCTTTTCTTTGATATTTATTCTTGAGCAAAAAAGAAGAAAATAAAAACGTACAGTTCAAAGAGCTGCACGTTTTTTGCTTTTTATTAAAGTATGGATAATTTCCCTTAAGTAACGTTAAAGAAGTTCATGATAATCAAATAGCCGCCTGTAAATAGTAGAATCAGATAGGAAATCAATCGAAATGTGCCCTGACTGACCTTCTTAAAAAAGAACTGCCCCAGCAATATACCTAAAAAAAGCGCAGGAATGGAAATAAGGGAAGAAGTCCAAGCGACTGAACTCGTACCGCTAAATATGATTTGCAATATTAAGCTAATGAGATAGACAAAGAGATTGTAGACTAATGGAATATTCCGAAAGCTATCTTTATCCATTGCACTCCCAGAAAAATAAAGCAACAGAGGTGGACCGGGTATTCCCATGCTTGTCGTTAGGAGGCCAGATATTCCACCAGTCAAGATGTCCATTTTCTTTGTTTGCTTGATGGTTAATTTTAAAATAAGAAGAACCGTGAAAATCAGAATCAGTACACCCACGATGATCTTTAGCAGGGTGACATCCAAATAAAGATAAATCGGAATTCCTAAGAGAGCACCTACACTACTTCCTTTTATTAAACGTATTAACAGGGCTTTATCGATTTCTTTTCCTATTTTAAAGATCATAAATATGGAAAGACAAAGGGAAAGAATAATACTAATTTGAATCGCCGTATGCACGGGATAGATCAAGAACAAAAACGGTGTACTCACAACTGAAAAGCCGTAGCCCGTACTTGTTTGCAGCAAAGAAGATATTAGGACAATCAGGAATAGGAATATCCAACCTTCCTCCATAAAATGCCCCCCTTATTATTTATCAAACTGTAAAAACCTAGAAGTAAAAGGCAAGAATCCTATTCAAAATAGGATTTTTGCCTTGATCCGTTCATTTCTCCATGTCTAAATTTGATTTAATATATTATCTAGATTTGCTCTTGCAATTTCCTTAATATCCTTGTATTTATTGTTCCCATGAGAATCAATAGAGACAATTAAAGGCCCAAAATCCTTTACCCTGAACTTCCATATGGCTTCAGGCATCAGATCTTCCCACCATACATCTTCAATGGCTTCTACTTGTGTCGTCTCCAATGCTGCCGATCCCCCAAGGATAGAGAAATAACAGCCATTAAAATCAACACATGCCTGACTCCCATCCTCGAGGAGTCCTCCTTTTCCAATAATGACTTTCATGCCATAATCTTGCATTAATCCCCTAGTAAAACGATCCATACGATAGCTTGTAGTCGTGCCAATGCTCACCTTTTCATAGGTACCGTCATCTAATTTTCTGACTCCCGGGGCCGTATGGAGACCGATTGATCCTTGTAATTGTGGAACAAGGTCAGCTGGCAGTTCCACCTTCTTATCAAAAAGGCGAATTAGATTTGCATCACGGATTCCGAAAATGATCCCATCTAAAGTGACTGTATCCCCTGCATATAATTTCTTAATATCTTCATCTGTCAACGGAGCTTTTAATCTATAATGTGCCATAGTACCCCTCCAATTGGATTTATTAAACCGTGCAATCCTAAAGGCAACTAAACGATTATTCTATAAAATTATTAAAAAAGGATAATAATTAGGAGTAAGCTGATAGCTCCCATGATAATGGATGAAATTAAACCAACCATTAAGGGGCGTATCCCTACAGATTTAATCTTTTTTAAATCAGTTCCTAAACCTACACTGGCCATGACCATTAAAATGACGAATTTAGCGATGAAAGTAGTGGGCTCGACAAAGCTGGTTGGCAAAGGGAAAAACGTATTTATTGCAGCAGCTCCAGCAAAAAATAATATAAAGAAAGGAAAGACTTTACTCATTTTTACTTTATTTTGATCGGAATTCGCCGTTTTGTTTTTAATAGAAATAAAAATTGATAATAGGACAGCAACTGGCACTAGCATTAATGTTCTAATCAATTTAATAACCACGGATGCATCTCCAGCTTCTGTACTGTAGCTATAACCAGCTGCGACAACAGAAGAGGTGTCATGAATTGCTGTACCTGCCCATGCCCCGAACATACTATCTGGCATGGAAAGCAAATGGCCAATAATTGGATAGATTAAGACAGCTAATACATTAAAGGCAAAAATTGTGTTAACTGCATAGACAATGTCCTCATCTTTTGCTTTAAGGATTGGCCCTGTAGTGGCAATTGCTGTGGCCCCGCATATTCCAGTCCCTAAACTAATGAGCAAAGGAATATTTCCTTTGAGTTTAAATAACCTTCCGATGAAATAGGTTAGGCCGATACCAAGGATGACTGCAACTAATACGATAATTAGCGTATTCATTCCAAGTTGGAAGATTTCAGAAAAACTAAAACTAAAGCCAAGAAGAATAATGGCCAGTTTTAATAACTTTTTAAGAGTATAGCCGATTCCAGGATAAAATTCCTCGGGAACCACAAGAAACTGTCTCATGAGGACTCCGATAACAATGGCAATGACAGCCCCGCCGATCAGGGGAAAATCCTTTCCTAAAGAATGGGCGATTATCCCAATAACAAATGTTAAACCAATACCTGGAAGACTTTTTGACTTTATAAATGGTATTTTCGAATTCGGGACTGCGGATTTTTCTAATTGAAGCTCGCTACTCATTTGAAAACCTCCAACTTAAATAGTGACTATCAGTAATATCTGTGGATGAAAGGAATAAGGTTTTCTTTTACTCAATTTCATCTCCCTAATTTGGGGATGAAATTGAGCCTAAATTGGTGACTTTTTAAAAAATCAAATGAACCATTAGGTAAAATTATTAAGATAACTTTTTGGGAAGACTTATTAAAATGAAATTCTAGGATCTTCCCCTAGAGTGAAGGTAGCTCTCATTCTTCGTGCAGGCCAACACATCATATTGACAGCTACAGGGTTACATGTCATATGCGTATCTGCTGCTTCAATGTGGACTGCTAATGCTGTCGTACTTCCTCCTAAGCCTTGTGCACCCAATCCCAATTTATTTATTAGCGTAAACAGTTCCTCCTCTAGTTTCCGTACATTCGGATCCGGATTAGGAGAACCAACTTCACGTGCCGCAGCTTTTTTTGCAAGTGCAGCACATTTGTCTGCAGTTCCACCGATTCCAATTCCCACGATTGTAGGAGGACATGGATTGGCGCCAGATTCAAACACACACTCTAAGACGTATTTTTTAATCCCTTCAATACCGGCGGCGGGCGTTAACATTTTTAAATAACTCATGTTTTCAGAACCCGATCCCTTAGGAACAATTAAAATTTCAATTTGATCGCCTTCCACAAATTCATAGTGAATAATAGGGACTTGGTTTCCGGTAGAAGTGCCATGGTTTTTTCTTGTTAATGTGTTTACAATACTGCTTCTTAATGGATGCTCCAGCGTTGCCCGTTCCGTTCCTTTTCTAATTGCCTGCTCTAGTCTTAGACCATCAAACCGCACTTGATTTCCTACTTTTACAAAGTATACAGGAATTCCTGTGTCTTGGCAGATTAATAATTTTTGATCATCTGCTGTGGAAACAGTTTTGATGAGTGTTGCTAGAATCTCTTTACCACTTTCTAATTCTTCATTTTCGTAAGCTCTTTCTAAGGCAGTTCTAACATCAGGCGGTAAATCCTTAAGGGATTCAATATAAAGAGTTTTGCAGGATTCCTCGACTCTTTTATAAAAATCTTTGTCCACTTCCCACACATGCTTATAATCGGCAGTATAATCGGTAACTGTCATAGAAAACACTCCTTTTCTTGTTATTTGGAAGCCACTTCGATCTTATATCCTTCAATTCTTGCCACATCGATACGGGTTTGTTTAGTTTTTTCTACATGATAGCGGGGTTCTCCGTCTTCACCCTTGGTCACAAATATATTGCTTAGCCATTGTTCATCATTGCTTTCCTGATAATCCTCTCTGTAGTGAGAGCCTCTGCTTTCAGTACGCATTAGGGCACTAGCCGTAACCATCTTGGCTATCGTTACCAGATTTCGAACATTTAAGAATTCTTGCCATGTTAGATTATAGTGTCGTGAACCTTTAACGGATACACGCTCAATTCGATTTTCTAATACTCTAAGTTCGCTTAAAGCAATCTCTAGATCTGTCCCATTTCGGACCAAACCAACTTTTTCCCACATTAAGTTTTTCAAATCATTACGAATATAAAAAGGATTTTCTCCTTCCACATTACTAAAAGGCTTTACAATATCGTCAATAAAGGATTGAACTTGGGCATCCGATATTTTTCCATGAGTGCCGATGGTATGAATATAGGAAACGGCCGCATCGCCTGCTCTGGCACCAAATACAGTTGAGTCACAAACGCCATTTCCGCCTAGGCGGTTTGCTCCGTGTACTCCACCTGCATCCTCTCCAGCCACAAATAATCCGGCAATATTCGATTCACAGTTGTTCGTTATCCTTACCCCTCCCATATGAAAGTGGGCTGCTGGGGAGATCTCTACTGGCTCCGTGCTTAAATCCCTACCAACATCCCGGCATCGTTCTACCATGCCAGGGAACATTCGCCGTACATTTTCTTTCCCAAGATGGGATACATCCACATATACTCCACCCAACGGAGTTCCGCGACCTTCCATAATTTCCATATAGGCTGCTCTTGAAACCCGATCTCTTGTAGAGCGCTCCATACGTTCCGGATCGTAATTTTTCATAAATCTTTCTCCAAGAGAATTGATTAAGTAGCCCCCAGCTCCGCGAAGGCCTTCTTCCAGAACTCCACCATTTAACCGTGAATTCTCGGCAAGCAGTCCTGTTGGATGGAATTGCATCATTTCCATATCCAAAAACTCTGTTCCAGCTCGGTAACACATAGCCATTCCATCTCCCGATTTCTCAAGGCTAGGTGTTGCAATCTTGTACATGGTGGCGGCACCGCCCGTCCCAACAATAACAGCTTTACAGTGAACGACAATAAATTCGCCGGTTCTCATATTGAGCATTAAACACCCAGCTACTCTGTTTTTTTCTTCATCAAATAATATATCAATAGCCCTTACTTCATCCCACGCGGTGACGTTTGGTTTAGCATAAAGCTGATCACGCATCCGAGAAATAATTTCAATTCCTGTTAGGTCTCCCTTGTGAACAGTCCGGTCGAATGTTTGACCAGCAAAGGGTTTTTGGTGAATCGTTCCATCTTCATTTCTATCAAAAAAGACGCCCATTTTTGTTTCTAACTCTCTTATTCTTTTAGGCGCATCATTTACTAGCGTCCATGCCAGCTCCTGATCATTGATTCCGCCCCCGCCTTTGATCGTATCCTTAAAATGCTTTTCAAATGAATCATCGGGATGAAGTACAACATTATAACCGCCTTGTACCATACGGGTACACCCGCTTTTCCCTATTAAACCTTTTGCTGAAACGATAATTTTTGTATTGGGATCCTGATCAGCTGCATGATGAGCTGCAAATAAACCAGCACCGCCACTTCCCAAGATTAGAATATCTGTCTCTACGTGTTCCAACGAGTTCACCTACTTTGTTTTAGTGAAAATTTATATAATAATATGTTACTAGGACACAATGACGTAAAACATGAAGGCACAGAAAACCGCACCAATAACGGTAAAAATAGTAAACACACTTCGATTATCTTTTACAATACCGAAATCGATTAGGATCACCCTAAAACCGTATAAGGCATGGAAAATTAAAGCAAATATTAAAAGAGCATCTAAAAAGGCGTTTAAGTGTAAGGCAGAGAAAATTCCGATACCTGGAAGTTTTCCGACCATTGCATAACCACTATAAATTTTTAATGGTAAACAGAATAATAGGATCAATGCAGTAACTCTTTGAACTAACCAGGCAATATAGCCAACAAAAGGACGTTGTTTCACCCTTACTTCTTGAACATTTTTACTTGTTTGTAAACTAGTTGAAGCCATTCCCCAACCATCTCCATTCGTTATGTTTAATTACCACTTCAAACCAATAGCCCTTTTCAATTGTTTCGTTTTGATTTTTTGGATTGTAGCCATTGGTTTAATTCCTTTTGGACAAACTTCTACACAAGCACTAAATGAACGGCAGCCAAATGCCCCATCTGTTTCTACCACCATGTCTAGCCTTTCCTCTCTAGCTCCATCTCTTTCATCTGCAATCAAATTGTAAGCTCGATTTAAGGCGGCTGGACCGATAAACTCATCGACACCTCTAAGTGAAACTGTATTACAGGATTGAAAACACAATCCGCAAGTAATACAATCTTGATTTTCATCTATGATTTCTCGTCTTCCTGATGATGGAGGAATAATAGCGAACTCATCCGTATCTTCTTTTGGAACAAAATAAGGTTTTACCTTCTCCCAATTTTGAAAGAATGTATCCATATTGACGGCTAAATCTTTTATTACGTCCATGTTTCTCATAGGTTGAACTAATATTTTATCCCCTAAATGTTCAATTTTAGTTCGGCATGCTAAACGGCCTCGCCCATTAATGACCATCCCGCAGGAACCGCACATTCCCAGTCGGCATGCACACCGGAAAGATAAACTAGGATCCTGATCCTCGACGATTAAAAACAAGCTATCCAATACCGTCATATTTTTTTTGGCTTCAATTTGAAATGATTCATACTTAGGCTCATCATCAGTTTGTGGATCAAACCGCATAACTGTTACTTCAACATCCTTCATAATCAGTACCCCCAATTTGTGTGGCAAATTAAGAACTTACTTCTTCTATCCTCCTTTTGATCAGTGATATGGATAGAACCATTGAAATTCTCCCCAGCCTCCGGAATCATGGCATAGTGACCCAACCAATATAAATTTATTAAATCACTATTTAGGTTATTATTCAATGTTTTTAAAATATTTTGACTAATATTATTTCAAATAAATAAGGAAATGTAAAATTTTAAAGTATCCATAATAATTAGTCATTTTTTGAGTGTGATGTTAAAATTAGAATAACGAGGTTGGGTCACTATACCGGATTGCTGGCCCGACGAATGGATCACAGATAAGAAATTCTTTATTAGTGGCTAAAGAAGTAGAAAAGGTTTTAAAAGGGATTCCCTCTATAGGTGTATATGATACTCAATTTATAATTTTTAGAAAATTAAATATTTTCTATTGACTATTAAAGAATTTGGTGTTTTAATAAAATCATAAATAAATTGGTTGGGTCACCACGCCAATATAAGGAGGCTTTTAAATGGGAAACAATGGTCAATCAAGTACTCTTACGGAAAAGCAGGAAACAAAGCCTGTAAGCACTCATAAGTTCCTAATCCATCATAGAGGTGATCATGTAGGTGTTGCTACTAGCCCGATTAAAGAGGGAGAGCAGGTAGTCGGCATTTATATGGATGATAATTCAGATGTGTTAGTAACAGCTAAAGGGGATATTCCTTTAGGCCACAAAATTTCTTTAGTCAATCTAGAAAAAGGTGAGCCTGTCTTAAAATATGGCGTTCAAATCGGTATAACGACAGAAGAATGGACAATTGGCGATTATGTTCACACACAAAATATTAAAACGGCGAGGTGGTAAAAATGGGACAACAACTTTTTGGATATCGTAGAGAAAATGGTAAGGTTGGAATTCGAAATCATGTAATTATATTGCCTGTTGACGACATTTCAAATGCGGCTTGTGAAGCAGTTGCGAAACAAGTTCAAGGAACATTGGCTCTTCCTCATGCTTATGGGAGACTTCAATATGGACCAGATTTAGATTTACATTTTAGAACAATGATTGGAACTGGCTCCAACCCGAACGTAGCTGCTGTAGTAGTAATTGGTATCGAGGAAAATTGGTCAAAGAAGATTGCGGATGGTATCGCTGAAACTGGTAAACCAGTATCCTACTTCTCTATTGAAGGAAATGGGGATTTAGAAACTATTCGGGCGGCATCTTGGAAAGCTAAAGAGTATGTTCAATGGGCGACAGAACTACAAAGAGAGCCAATCGAATTAAAAGATTTAACAGTTAGTATAAAATGCGGGGAATCTGATACAACAACTGGTTTAGGTTCCTGCCCAACTGTATCTCAAGCTGTTGACCGCTTAGTTGATGCAGGAGCGACAGTGTTCTTTGGTGAAACATCAGAGCTAACAGGAGGAGAACATTTGATTAAGAATCGAATGGCTACTCCAGAGCTGGAAGAAAAATTCATGGCAATCTATAACGATTATGTAGGAGAGATTGAATCAAAAGGCGTTGATTTATTAGGATCACAACCTACACAAGGAAATATTGCCGGAGGTCTTTCAACAATTGAAGAAAAAGCTCTTGGTAATATTGCAAAAACAGGAACGAAGCAAGTCATTGGTGTATTAGAACCTGCTGAAAAACCTTCAAATGGTGAGGGGCTATATTTTATGGATACATCTTCTGCAGCAGCGGAGTGTATCACCTTGATGGCAGCGGCTGGTGCTGTATTACACTTGTTCCCTACAGGACAAGGAAATATCATCGGCAATCCGATTGAACCTGTCGTTAAAATCACGGCAAACCCTATTACGGCTGGCACTATGAGTGAGCATATTGATGTTGACGTCCAGGGATTACTAGCTCGTCAGATTTCATTAGAAGAAGCTGAGGATCAGTTAATGGAAATGATTGCTCGTACTGTCAATGGCCGACTTACAAGTGCAGAGGCACTAGGGCATAGAGAGTTTGTTATGACAAAATTATATCGCAGTGCCTAATCTCTCCCCTCTCCCTACACATTATGCGTAGGGAGAGTGCTTTTTTGACCAGAAACTTTTAGTACAAAACCATTGACTAAATTTAAAGGGGCTAACGTATGAATACTTACAGTAATGCTGATCTTAAAGGATTTTGTGACGATGTATTAGTAAGTATGGGGATGAATAAAGAGAATGCTGCAGTAGTTGCAGAGGCGTTGCTATCAGCAAATTTAGAAGGTGTTGATAGTCATGGAATTAGTAGACTGCCTATCTATTCTAAACGCATCAGCGATGGGAGGATCAATCTGAATCCAAACATCCAAATAAATATGAAAACCCCCTCTGTTTTATTAGTTGACGGGGATAATGGACTAGGGCATGTTGTCAGTTATCAAGCCATTCAAAAAGGGATTGAAGTGACGAAAGAAACGGGCATTACAGCAATAGCCGTTAAAAATAGCAATCATTTTGGAACTGCCTCCTACTTTTGCCAGCTGGCATGTGAACAAGACCTTGCTTGCATTGGATTTACAAATTCACCTCCTGGAATTGCGCCTTGGGGGGGGAAACATGCTTTTTTCGGAACTAATCCGATTGCATTTGGATTTCCGACTGGAAATGACCAACCTGTAATCATTGATTTATCGACTAGTATTGTAGCAAGAGGAAAGATTATTTTAGCTGCCAAACAGGGGGATCGTATCCCTGATGGGTGGGCGATTGACGAACACGGTCTTCCAACAAATGATCCTGTAGCTGCTTTAAAGGGATCTGTTCTGCCTTTAGGTGGAGCGAAGGGAGCAGCTTTAGCTTTAGCTGTGGAAATTTTGACTGGAGTCCTTTCAGGTGCTGCCTTCGGGCCACATGTGAAAAATCTGTATGATGATAAAGAAATAGGACAGGCAAATGTGGGGCACTTTTTTATTTTGTTGGATATTGCGAAGTTTATGGATATAACCCTCTTTTTTAAGTCACTCGAAACTCTTTTAGGGGAGATGAAGGCAGTTCCGAAAGTACCTGGAACAACGGAAATTAGATATCCAGGGGAAAGAAGAAAGAGAGAGAAGGAGCAACGGCTTTCAGAAGGAATTCAATTATCAACAAACGTAGAAGAGGAATTAATCGAATTAGGCACTAAGTTTAACGTAGGGTTTCCAACACCTATAGCCCTAGAAAATACTCAATAGTCTAAGGAAGGCTGTGTGATTAGTGATTAAATCAGAACAGCCTTTTATTTTATTTAGGGGAGGCGGTGTTGATTGAATGCTGTACACTTTCTAAATGGTCTTTCATTAATTGTTGTGCGACCGTAGTATTTTTTTGTTTTATTGCTTGTAATATTTTTGAATGTTCCTGAACAGATTGTTTGACACGGCCAGGGATTTGAATAGATTTGTTGCGAGACTCTGATAGTAAATCAATTAAAAAATTCATGATTCTCATGAGCACTTCATTTTTTGAATTATTAGCTAATGTCATATGAAATTTATGATCTAATTCGGCAAGGCGGTTATAATCAATTTCGCCATTTAATATTTCATTTGCTTCATTAACAATTTGTTCTAATTCATTAAATTGATCGTCACAAGAATTTTCAATAGCCCATTTTACAGTCCATTCTTCAAGAATTTTTCGAACAGCAAAAAAGTCTTTGATTTGATCAGATGAGACAAAAAAGGCTTCAGTCATCTTTTGAATTTGATGTTCAGGTGATGCCACAAATACCCCTATTCCATGTTTAACAGTGAGATAGCCATAGGCCTCAAGTATTTTATAAGCTTCCCTTACTGTATTTCTGCTTACAGAAAGCTCAATCCCCATATCTCTTTCGCCAGGAATTTTATCTCCAACCTTATAAACCCCTGCTTGAATCCTTTTTTTAATACTATCAGCGACTTGTTCAGAAACTCCTTTTCTATTAAGTTGCATCTACTTTTCAACCCCCTATCATAGCTATTTTGTATTTATATAAAAATATTTCAATGGCTCAAACATGTTATTAAAACATTATATATAGAAGTAATTACCTTGAAGGAAAAATTTCATTTTATCCTATTGGACAAGCTGAAAGCGTTTTCAATTGAACTTAACGTATTGTTCCATTTTATTTGCTGGGTTATATAGACTGGGTGACCCAACCAATATTCCTTACTATAATTAAACCATTTTAAAATGAACTAATCAACAAAATTATTAAACTAAGGAAAAGTAATACATTATTGTTGTGTAGTAAAAAAAATTATCAACTACAAATGATGCCGAAACTAAGAAAAGAACGAATCAACTTCTCTTCCATAGGATATTGATTACTTATTTATACTTGTGGGTTATTATACCAAAACATTGGCAAGTCATCCACCGCACTCGCAAGATCACTATACGGGTCTTTTAAATATCTGCTCGTTTTCGCATAAATGGGAGCCTCAAGGAAATGGAAAATATATAAACCCAAAACACATCATTCGTAAATGGCGTGTTTTGTGTTTTTTCTACTATCTTTCAGAATAGAAGTGTTCCTATTTGGTTGGAAAAAATTCTATATAAGTAAGAGAAGCTTGCTATCATACACAGATTTCCATATTATTATATTAATATTCAAATTTTTCAAACATTCCCTAGTAGGAGGTGGCGTTATCCAAAAACAAGTCAGGTTCTTTTATTTTATATTTAGTCTCCTTTTATTTATGTCATTATCACAGCGTTTAGTATTTGCTGAAGAGAAAACATATAAAATCGCCGGGGAATGGGCTCTTCCTCCTTTTTCTTATATAGATCAACAAGGGTCATTGACTGGAATAAATATTGAATTAGTAGAAAAAATCGCAGATGAAAATGGGCTTACTTTTGAATACATACCGATGGAGATTCATGAAGCGGAACAGGCATTAATTAATGGTGAAGTAGACGCGATTGCAGGGCTAACATATAGCACCGAAAAGGATAAAGTATTTGATTTTACTCAACCCTTCTTTACGATGTCAGATTCTTTAATTATCCCTATGAAAAGTTGGGATAAAGTTAAAAGTATCGAGGATATTAGGGACTTGCATATTGCTCTGCAAGATAATACCCCTGTTCTTAGCACGATATTAAATTTAAGGAATACGAATCTTACTTTGGTGACAAATCACTACTCGGGTCTTTTGATGCTTCTAAATGACCGAGCTGAAGTTTTTATTGGGAATAAATTTACGGCTTCCTTCTTTTTAAAAGAGCTTGATCAAGAGGAAAATTACCTTATTCTTGATGAAGTCATTAATCCAGCAGATTATGCTATAGCTGTGAAGGAAGGGAATGAGGATCTGCTAATAATCATTAATCAAACGCTTACAAAATTAATGGCTAAGGGAGAAGTAGGTAAATTAATTGATGAATGGGTTAGACCGGAAACCGGAGCTAAAATTGCTCGTTTAGAACATTTTATCTTCTTATTATCTATATTTCTATTGATTGGTGCATTCATCCTCAGTGTCATCTATATTTGGAATCAACGGTTAAAAGAAGCAGTGAATATTCAAACAAAAGATCTCCAGCTATTAAATGAAGACTTACAAAAACAACGGCAACGAACTGCTGATAGCTATGCATTTAAAGAACAAATTTTAAATAATATAGACACGGGCATCGTTGCTTTCGATATTGATTTTAAGATAACGAGCTGTAATAAGCGGGCATTGGAAATTCTCGAGCTTCCCGCCCATACAAAGTTCAACCTTCAGCATTCTCCCATTTTTTTGAAGCTTTTTGAGCATTATCGTTTTGGACAAGCTTTACAGCAAGAAAGCCTTGAATTTAATCGCTTTATTGAAATAAATGATAATGGGGAACGCAAGGTAATCTATTATTCTCTAAATAAGATGTTTAACTCACTTGAAAACCAGGCAGGCTTTTTGCTCTCAATGAGCGATGAAACAGAAAAAAAGAAACTCGAACAAAAGCTAATTACACAGGAGAAGCTCCACGCCCTTGGCCAGTTAGTAGCTGGTGTAGCTCATGAAATTCGGAACCCATTAACGTCCATTAAAACCTTCATAGATCTGATCCCAAGGAAATACAATCAACCGAAATTTCAAAAGGTACTTATGGAGCATTTACCAGAGGAAGTGAACAGACTAGATAGAATTGTGACAGACTTAATTGATTATGCTCGTCCTAGTTTACCTAATATTCAACCCTGCACCGCCCTCGAGTTGACATCCTTACTAGCTATATTACAAGTAACCATGAATGAAAATCAGATTGAATTTGAACAATGCATGGAACCCGACCTTGTTTTTAACATTGATCCTCAGCAAATTCGCCAAGTCCTTCTTAATCTATTATTAAATGCCATTCAAGCAGTAGAAGAAACAGAAGTGAAGAAAATAAAAATCATAATGGAGAAAGAGGATGTCGAGAAGGGGAGAATCATCATTAGGGATACAGGTAAAGGAATGGAGCAAGAGGACCTAAACCGTATTTATGAACCATTTTTTACTACAAAGGGAAAAGGAGTCGGATTGGGGTTGACCTTATCCTACAATTTAATAAAAGAGAATAATGGAGATATTCAAGTTAACAGTATTCCTAATAGAGGAACGGTATTCACAGTTGTATTGCCTTTATATCAAAAGGAGGAGATTCAGAATGAAGCCAAGAGTACTGGTAATTGACGATGAACAAGCCATTTGTACTTCACTTAGCTTTGCTCTTGAAGATGATTATTCCGTTATGACCACAACGGATCCGGAGAGAGGCATACTCATGGCGGAAAAAGAATCAGTGGATATTATACTGCTAGATCTGCGAATTGGGCGTTACAATGGGATGGACGTTCTGCAAAAAATTAAACAAAGAGCCCCAAGAGTGACGGTCATCATGATGACCGCTTATGCATCAATTGAAACATCCATTGAAGCAATCAAAATGGGTGCCTATTATTATATTGAAAAACCAATTAATATCGAAAATCTATTATCGCTATTATTAAGGGCCACTGAGTTTAATCAAATGTCTACTAAGCTAGAAACACTTCATGAAGAGCTAGAAGAAAGGAAGGAACTTAAAGACTTCTTAGGAAATAGTACGGCTATGAAATATGTATTTTCGATGATCGATCGCATTAAAGATATCGACTCTTGCGTCTTGATTACGGGAGAAAGCGGAACGGGGAAAGAACTTGTAGCAAAAAGGATTCATTATTCAGGGAAGCGTAAGGATGGCCCATTAGAAATTTTGAATTGTGCAGCCATTCCGGAAAACTTGCTTGAATCTGAATTGTTCGGTTATGAAAAGGGAGCTTTTACAGGGGCAACACAGCCAAAGGAAGGGAAATGGGTCGCAGCAAATGGAGGAACTCTTTTTCTTGATGAAATTAGTGAGATGCCCCTACCGCTTCAAGCTAAATTATTGCGTGTCATTCAGGAGCGTGAAGTGACACCTCTAGGTTCTAATAAGAAGATCCCATTAGATGTTCGTATTTTATGTGCTGCTAATAAAAATCTTGAACAAATGGTCAAAGAAGGGAATTTCCGAGAGGATTTGTATTTCAGATTGAACGTTATTCCTATTAATACACCGCCGCTAAGAGAAAGAAAAGAGGATTTGCCGCTGCTAATTGATTATTTTTTGCAAAAGTATTGTAAGGAAATGAACAGAGAAAATAGATCTTTTTCTGCAGCTGCCCGCAGGCTTTTACTAGACTATCACTATCCGGGAAATGTGCGGGAGCTTGGTAATATCATTGAATACTCAGTAGCGCTCTCTTTGAATTCAGTCATTAATGAGGGGGATTTGCCCCATTCCATTCTTGAGCAAAAGAAAGGGGATGGAGGTATTTCTAATGATTGCGAAAAAAATATCGTCATTCCTATCGGTCTAACAATGAAGGAAATTGAAAAAAAGGTGATTTCCGAAACGCTAAAACATTCCGGAAAACACCGTCAAAGGACGGCCCAGACATTACAAATTTCTGAAAGAAGTCTCCGGGACAAAATTAAACTATATGATATTGAAAAATAGCTTAATAAATAAAGTGAAACTTCAATCAGTGGGGGTTTTCCTTCATCCCCCACTGATTGTTAGTTGAACCAATCGGGCCTTTACGGGCTGTTGATCCCCCACTTAGAAATTTTTTGTTTTACTCAACTTCTTGAAGTGGGGGTCTTACAGCCCGTTAATCTACGATAAATTTGGTAAACCGGCAAATTTTGCTGAAAACAGCGGCAGAATTTGCCGGTTTTATTTACAAGAAAATGATTAATATTATGAAAACGCATACAAATACAATAATCTGAATATTGGCACGGTAATTGCAAGTGTTATTTGTATGAAAGGAGGAAAGTCATTGAAAACAGGGACGCTTATTAAAATCTTGTTCCTTTTAATATTTCTTTTGATTGGGTGTATAAAGATCAAACAGGAATTATTTTCAACTGAGGTTCAACCAGTTCCTCTGCTATCAGAGAAAGTTACAGGAAATCAAACTACATTAGTTATTGCTACTGGTGATATGTCAGGTGTGTATTTTCCTATGGGGCAGGCTATGGCAGACTTATTTCGAAAGTATGATGGAAAAGCATCTGGAACACAAGTGACGAACGCTTCGATTCAGAATACAAAACTAGTAAGTCAGAAACAAGCTGAGTTAGGATTCAGTACAGTGGATGTGCTTGCATTACCAGAAATTAATAAAAACGAAATTCTCGCCCTTACTGGAATTTACTCTAATTTCATCCAAATTGTCACGACCAATAGTGATATTAAAACCTTAGATGATTTACGAGGGAAAAGAGTAAGTGTAGGAACAGTCGGGAGTGGAACAAAGCTAATGTCTGAAAGGGTCCTGAAGGCTGCCAATCTAGCAAGCAATGAAATGGATTTATCTGCTCTTTCATTCACACAATCGGCGGATGCTTTAAGAAATGGAACGATTGATGTTGCTTTCTTTTCTTCTGGTTTACCGAATCCTGTGATTGCAGACCTTGCTTTAGAGATGGAAATTTCACTTGTTCCAATTTCAAAACAAATTGCTGACAGACTTCATGAAGAGTTTGAATTTTATACATTCGATGAAATAAGCAGTCAAACTTACGAAGGCGTGGAGAGTACACCTACATTAGCAGTAAAAAATGTACTTCTTACATACCCAGATTTGCCTAAACAAGAAGCTTATCAAATGGTAAAAACGTTATATGACCATTTACCAGAATTGCAAAACGTTCACCCAGAAGCAATGGAAATCAAATTAGCTGAAGCTACTGTAGGGATTCCAATAGATTTCCATCCTGGAGCAAAACAATTTTTCGAAGAAATCATCCGTTAAAATACTAAATTTACAAATAGGAGGCAAGTGAAAATGAAAAAGATTATTGCACTAATTTCAATCGCTTTTCTAATTGTTTTATCAGCGTGTGGCGCTCCTACTCCACAAAAGGCTGGAGAGACAGCCAGTACGAATGAAAGTAAGAATGAGAGTAAGAGTGGAGAAAAATCCATTACCATTGCTGGAAATGGCGGGGTTATTGAAAAAACAATTCGTGACGTTATTGCTCCTAAGTTCAAAGAGGAAACAGGTATCACTGTTAACTATGTTCCAGGACTTTCTGGAGAGATTTTATCTAAGGTAGAATTACAAAAAAATGCACCGCAAATTGATATAGCCATCTTTGTACCAACAGATGTATATCGCGCGAATGACAAGGGGCTTACAGAAAAGGTTGATGGATCGAATGTTCCAAATATGAATAATGTGGATCCGAAATTTATTGCAGTTGAGGGTGGAGGCGCTCCAGTATTTGGATTGGTCATTTCCCCTGCTTATAATACAGAAGCGTTTGAAGAGAAAGGTTTGAAACCGATAGAATCATGGAACGACTTACCATCAGGTCAATATGAAGGAAGAACAGCGTTTGTGGATATTACAAATGACTGGGGCTTTAACACATTATATGCACTGGCAATGACAAATGGAGGCGGTACAGATAATGTGGAGCCAGGGATTGAAAAAGCAAAAGAACTTGCCGGTTACTCACCGACTTTTTATAAAAATTCAACACAAGTAATGCCAGCGATTCAGCAAGGTTCTGCAGATGTAACTGTAATGGGAAGCTATGTTATTGGTGACTTAGCGTTATCAGGTGTTCCAATTAAAATGGTTGTACCGAAAGAAGGAGTACCTATTCAATCCTTTAGTGGAGCCCTTGTGAAAAATGCCCCTAACGAGAAAGAGGCACTGGAATTCATTAACTACTTAGTTAGTAAAGAATCACAAGAATTGATTTCAGAACAGGGATTTTATCCAGTTGTTGAAGGACTAGAGCTTCCAGAGAAATTCCAAGAATCAATTGGGCTAAAGGATACAGACAAAACATACAAACCTGATTTTGCTGCATTTGCGGAAATTCGTGCTGAATGGTCTGATCGTTGGACGAAAGAAGTAGTTCCAGAAATCGGTAAATTACTGAAATAAGAATGGAGGGAATACCCATGAATGCAATTACATTCGATGTAGAGATAAAGGGAGCAAGAAAGCAATTTGGTTCCAATGTCGTATTGAATGATATTGACTTAGAAGTAAAACAGGGTGAGTTGTTAACACTCCTTGGACCCTCAGGCTGCGGGAAATCAACGACATTGAATTTAATTGCAGGCTTTCTTGAAGCAGATCAGGGAGAGGTTTATATTAAAGGAAAAAAAGTAACGAAAGTCCCTCCCTATAAGCGCGACCTAGGTATGGTATTTCAAACCTATTCCTTGTTTCCACATATGACTGTGCTAGAGAACCTTAGCTTTGGTCTGAAGTTGCGAAAAGTGGCTAAAGCAGAACAAAAAAAGAAAATTGATCGAGTTCTTGAACTAGTTAAGATGTCAGGGCTTGAGCACCGTTACCCAAGGGAATTATCGGGTGGTCAAAGGCAACGTGTCGCTATCGCAAGGGCGCTTGTAGTTGAGCCGGAATTACTGCTGCTTGATGAGCCCCTATCCAATCTAGATGCAAAATTACGACATGAACTGCGCGCAGAAATTAAACGTTTACAAAAGGAAATTGGTGTAACAACGATTTTTGTAACACATGATCAAGAGGAAGCTCTATCAATGTCTGACCGGGTAGTTGTTATGAATGAAGGGAAAATTGAACAAATTAGTACACCGACTGTTATCTACAATCATCCCGAAACTGAATTTGTCTTTCAATTCATAGGTAAATCGAATTGTTTTGAAGGAGAGGTTATGGATACCGATGGCAGGAAAATTTCGGTGAAGGTAGGTAAGGAAATTATTCATGTCGATTCGGCTAATATTATAGGGGAGAATCGTTCATTGATAGCTGGGGATGAGGTGAAGCTTTATATTCGCCCTGAGAATGTTTACATTTCCACTACTAGAGAAACATCATCTGCAACATTGGAACTTCAGCCTGCTAA
Source organism: Bacillus sp. JJ1532 (assembly GCF_036965085.1). Classification (NCBI taxonomy): domain Bacteria; kingdom Bacillati; phylum Bacillota; class Bacilli; order Caryophanales; family Bacillaceae; genus Bacillus; species Bacillus sp. JJ1532. The sequence goes on along the minus strand of NZ_JBALOW010000002.1, from coordinate 145,752 downwards.
AATTATTCAGCTTAATTACCTTGGAACTTCATGGGAAGTTGATGTTTCGTTACAAGGGAAAACGATTCAATTATTAACCAATTCATATGACTCATCTTGGCAATATGGAAGTGAGGTGTATGTTGGATGGAACCCCTCAGAAATTATGCTGATCAAGAAGTAAATGAACAAGTAAAGGTAAAGGGAGAACCGCAAAGAAAGACGAAAGTGAGAAAAAGAAGAAGTTGGATCGCTGGGCTTCTTCTTTTAATCCCAATCCTTTTATTCGTCTTTGGATTTTTTATTGTTCCTATGCTGTATATTTTGTATTTAAGTTTTATTTCTACTGATAATTTGAATGGTGCGGATGCGGTTTATAGCTTACAAAACTATATCAATTTATTTACCGATAGCTATTATTTATCTTCAATGTGGTTGACGGTAAAAATCAGTTTATATTCTGTGCTTGTTTCTCTTATCCTCGGATATCCAATTGCTTTAACGATGGCCAAAAGCTCTCCAAAAGTTAGGGGATATATAACGTTATTAATTGCTTCGCCTCTTTTGGTCAGCATCGTTGTACGTAATTTTGGATGGTACTTATTATTATTGCCAAATGGTACAATCAATCAATTTTTAATGAATATTGGACTAATCAAAAAGCCGCTTAATCTATTATTTTCTGAACTTGGTGTCGTAATTGGGCTTTCAAACGCCTATTTACCTTTCATGGTTTTAGCCATTGCGACGAGCTTGTATAATATTGACCCTTCATTGGAGAAAGCGGGAGCCATTCTTGGTGCAAGCCCGATGAGCAGTTTTTTAAAGATAACCCTTCCACTTAGTTTGCCTGGGATCGTATCAGGATGTGTGCTCGTCTTTAGTTTATCTATGAGTGCCTATGTCACCCCTTCTTTAATGGGAGGAGCGAATGTTCCGATGATGCCAGTTGTAATATACGACCAAATTAACACACTGCTGAAATGGACGTTTGGCTCTGCGTTGTCTTACGTACTCTTAGGAATTACTCTTTTATCCGTTTTCTTCTTTACACGGGCATTTGAAAAAAGTAAGTTTAGGGAGGTGTTTAGATGATGAAAGCACTTGGAAAGCTCCGACTCGTCCTTGCAGTATTAGGGATCATTTATATATTAATTCCATTAATTGCTGTCGTTCCGGCATCTTTTACAAGTGCAAATTATCCAAGTTTTCCTCCAAAAGGTTTTTCTCTGCAATGGTATACAAAGATTTTAGAACGCCAAGAGTTCGTCGAAGCCTTCTTTAATAGTTTGCAATTTGCCTTCTTAGCCGCATTTTTTGCTGTTTTATTCGGGACACTAGGTGCACTCGCGATTGCGAAATATGATATTCCAGGAAAACATTATATTACATCCATTTTGACAGCGCCGTTAAGTGTTCCACAGCTAGTATTGGGGATTGCCCTGCTTATTTATTTCACACCGATGATGCTTGCAGGTACATCAACAGGATTTTTGATTGCACACACGATCATTTGTATTCCGTATGTTATTCGCTTAGTACTAACAGGGTTAAGCGGATTTGATTACAATTTGGAGAAGGCAGCAGCAATTCTGGGAGCAAACCCATTCATCGTTTTTTGGAAGGTAACACTGCCGCTTATCAGACCGGCCATGATATCTGGGGGATTATTTGCATTCTTGACATCTTTTGATAATGTCACAGTTTCATTGTTTATGATTTCCCCCAATATGAGAACACTTCCAATTGAGATTTTCTCAACGATGCAGGATGCTTATAATCCAATAGTAGCTTCCGTTTCAAGTGTGGTTATTTTCATTTCTGTCATATTAATAGTCGTACTTGAAAAAATTCATGGGGTTGGAAAGGTATTCGGCGGCACTCAGCATTAGGAATGATGATGTGAAAAAAACAATAGCCGGCCGATTTGCTTATTTAAGTAAAACGGCCGGCTGTTTTTAGTTTAAGAGGAAAGGCTTTTTAAATAGGTTATACATCTATTCACAGTTGCTTGTGGAGCAGTAAGAATAGGAACAGACGTCTGAATCTGATGGGCAATATGGTCCATGCTGTATTGAGAAAGAACAATGACATCTACTTTTTCGTCCATTTGCTGTATCATGTTTCGTACTTTTTCGTCGTGTTCATCGACCCTCCCTTGAAAAAGAAGGTGGATAATTCCGGGATCTACTAGAGATTCAATGATACAATCCGGCTTTTTTTCTCTTAAATAACTCATTAAGGCAACAGGTGTTTCTTTAACAGTGGAAATGAGGCCAATTCGTTCATAGGCAAGTGCTTCATCCAACATGGCTTCATCTGATCGAAAAAGTTTAACATCATGCATTGGCTGCAAAATCGCTGTGATGTTATTAAAGGCTGAACAAGTCAATTGAATGCAATTTGCATCAGCTTCAGCAGCAAGGTTGACCAATGCCGAAAATCTGCGAATAATTTCGGGGGTTAAGCCGCCGGATTTTTCCATCATAGAAAGCAAATGAGTATCCATAAAATGCAGCAGTTCAATTTCAGGGGCTGTTTTCTGAAAAGCTTTTTCAATAGGCTTTAAAGCAGAAGTCGTTGCATGGATCAAGGCTACTTTCAAATTTGTCATCCTCTTTCAATTCTCATTTTGTTCATTATAACTATTATTCTATTATTTTTAAATTAAATAAATGAAATATTTTGAATTCTACACCCGAATATAATTTAGTAATTTCAAAGGAGGCTTGTGTTTTGATACATGCAGAAATAGAAAAAGAAATACGTCAAGTCGTCAATAATAAACGTCGAGTACTTACAAATGAAGCGGATCTTGCCAGTTATTCATATGATGCTTCTTTCGGCGTTTTTCCTCCGGATATTGTTGTACAGCCAACTTCTACGGATGAAGTGGTCGGCCTTGTCAAAGTGGCCAATAAATATAAAACCCCGATTTATCCAAGGGGAAGGGGAACTAGCTTAAGCGGGGGACCATTACCTGTTCATGGAGGAATGGTTCTTGATTTTTCAAAATGGACGGATACTTTAATTATCGAACCAGATGATTTAGTCGCTATTGTTTCCCCAGGTGTCATCACGGCGGATATAAATAAAATGGCCAATCAATATGGTCTTATGTATCCTCCTGATCCGAGCAGCTCTCATGTGTCAACGATTGGGGGAAATTTAGCGGAAAACGCTGGAGGGCCGCGTGGACTGAAATATGGGGTTACGAAAGATTATGTGCTCGGCCTTGAAGTGGTTACTGCTGACGGTGAAGTAATTCAAACGGGGGGAAGAACCGTAAAAAATGTAACGGGATATGACTTAACAAAATTAATTGTTGGGTCTGAAGGGACTTTAGGGATTATAACAAAAGCGATTTTACAGCTAATCCCTAAACCACAGTCTACAGGAACTTTATTGGTCCTTTTTGATGACCTAGTCATTGCTGGAAGAGCCATTTCCGGCATCCTGACAGGTGGCATTTTACCATCTAAATTAGAAATTATGGATCAAGCATCTGTTGTCGCTGTAGAGCAATTTGATCCATCAGGGTTACCCACCGATATAGAAGCACTGTTATTAATAGAATTGGATGGACACCCTGCTGCAATAGAGGCAGAAGCCAAAAGGGTGAAGGAAATTTGTTTGGAAATCGGGGCTATTGAAGTGAAAATAGCAGAAACAAAGGAAGAAGAAGCCGAACTTTGGAAGGCGAGAAAACTAGTTTCTCCAGCGATAGTCCGAAAAAAGCCAACGAAAATTTCAGAAGATGCCACTGTTCCGCGCAGCAGGATTCCAGACATGTTTCAACGCTTAAAGAAAATAAGAGATACGTATAACATTGATTTGGTTGTATTTGGCCATGCTGGTGACGGGAATTTACATCCCAATATAATTGCGGATAAACGTGATATCGAAGAAATGAAGCGTGTTGAAAAAGCAGTCGAGGAGATTTTTAAAGCCGCAGTGGAAATGGGTGGGACGTTATCAGGTGAACATGGGATTGGTACGATGAAGGCCCCTTTTATGGAGATGGAGCTTGGTGTAGCCGGTTTATCCATGATGAAACGGATTAAAGAAGCCTGGGATCCTCATAACCTCTTAAATCCGGGAAAAATGTTTCCTGAGCCTGGACAAAGGTTTGTGTTAACTAATGAGTAGAAGCCATCAATTAGCGTATGAAGAAACGTTTGCATGTGTCCAATGCGGCTATTGCTTGCCCAAATGTCCAACCTACGAGACGACAGGTGTGGAAACTCAGTCACCAAGGGGGCGAATTAATTTAGTGAAGTTATTAGCAGAGGGAAAAATTTCGATCGAGTCTGCAGCTTCCTCCATTGAATTATGTTTAGGCTGTAGAGCTTGTGAAACAGCTTGTCCGACCAATGTTCAATACGGGACCATTTTACAATCTGCTAAGGAATTAATCGCGAAAGAAATGCCTGCTTCTAGGATGGAATCGTTCCTCCTTGAAAAAGGATTACCGAATAAAAAGTGGCAAAAAGCTGCTGGAAGAGGGTTGGAAATTGCACAAAAAACAGGAATGGTATCATTAGCGAGAAAAGCAGGCATCATGAGGGTATTCCCAGAAAGCATTCAGGCAATGGAATCCATCGCACCCGAGATCAAGATGCCGAAAAAGAAAGAAAGAGAATACAAAGTATTACCTCCAATTGGGAAGAAGACTTATGCGATTGGATTTTTTGTTGGCTGTATTATGGATATGATGTTCTCAAAAATCAATGATGACAGTATGAAATTACTGCAACTAGCAGGCTGTGAAGTCACCTTGCTCGAAGAACAAACATGCTGTGGAGCCCTTTTGCATCATAGTGGGAAAAAAAGAGAGACTATTTTACTGGCTCAAAAGAATATTGAAGTATTTGAAAAATATGATTTTGATTTTATTGTCAATAGTATCGGCGGCTGTGGTGCGATGTTAGTGGAGTATCCTGAATTGTTTGACGAACACTCAGAATGGCATGCTCGTGCAGAAAAATTTGCCGCGCGGTGTAAAGATATTAGCGTTTTATTAGCCGAGAGTTCATTGCCATTTACTAAAGAGATTCGAAAAGTTGTCGCATACCAACCTTCGTGTCATTTACGGCATGTTCAAAAAGTCGTTAATGAACCTCATCAATTATTAATGAAAATTCCGGGGATTGATTATCGCACGTTTGAAAAACAGGACATGTGCTGCGGATCTGCTGGAATTTACAATGTTGTTCACTACAATGAAGCGATGGAAGTGTTGGATCAAAAGATGAATCATATTGAAAAAGTGGAGCCAGATATCATCGTCACAAGTAATCCGGGCTGCCATTTACAGATGAAATTAGGTGCCCGGCGCATAGGGAAGACAGAAAAAATCAAAGTTGTTCATATTGTTGAACTGCTAGCCGAAGCCTGTGAGATAAACTAATTCCTAATCAACGAAAATACAGTTATAATTTTCTGTTAATTCTAAATTGACAAATAAAGTGAAGGTAGATTAATATAAATCTATATACATCATTTGCGTAATGATTACGCTATATCGGTAAAAGGAGTGAGGGGTAATGAGACAATTACAACTTCCAGCATTTGAATTTACGGAAGAACAAAAAGAGTTTCGGAAAGAAGTCCGTTCTTTCTTACAAGCTGAGAAACAAAAAGGAACATTTGACACACATGCTGATTCTTGGCTAAGCGCATATAGTGAGGAATTTTCGAAAAAGATTGGGGCACAAGGCTGGATCGGGATTACATTTCCGAAAAAATACGGAGGGCAAGCACGCTCCTCGATTGACCGTTACATTATTACAGAAGAGCTTTTGGCTTTTGGAGCTCCAGTTGCATCACACTGGTTTGCAGATCGTCAATCTGGACCGTTACTTTTAAAGTTTGGGACAGAAGAACAGAAGGAATTTTTCATTCCGAAAATCGTGAAAGGTGAATGTTTCTTTTCGATTGGACTTTCTGAACCGAACTCAGGATCTGATTTAGCATCACTAAAAACAACCGCTGAAAAAGTGGATGGCGGCTGGATCGTTAATGGAATGAAGACATGGACCTCTGGTGCTCATCATTCGCACTACATGATCACCCTTTGCCGAACTTCTCCTCAGGATCCAAAAAACCGTCATGGGGGTATGAGTCAGCTAATTATTGATCTTAAATCTGATGGCGTAACCATTCGGCCAATTCAATTCTTAACGGGTGAACATCATTTTAACGAAATCTTTCTTGAAAACGTTTTTGTTCCAGATAACAGAGTAGTTGGGGAAGTTGGAAATGGCTGGGCACAAGGATTAACTGAACTGGCATTCGAACGAAGTGGCCCGGAACGAATTTTAAGCACATTTCCACTGCTTGAAGAGGCGATTCGTTTATTGAAAGAAAAAGAGGATCATAGAGGTTTGATGGAGGCTGCGAAACTAGTAAGCCGAATGTGGTCACTGCGTAATATGTCGATAGGGATTGCAGCTCTGCTTGAAGAGAAAAAAGATGTGAACTTAGCGGCTGCTCTAGTGAAAGATCTTGGCAACAGCTTTGAGCAACATGTAGCTGAAGTCATGCGGCTTCTTTTACCAGCGATGCCAAGCAAGCATGCGGAAGATGGGTATGCCAGGCTGTTAGCGGAATCCATTTTACACGGCCCAGGGTTTACCATTCGTGGGGGGACAACTGAAATCCTTAGAGGAATAGTAGGAAAAGGAGTGATATCTGCATGAGTGAGATGAAATCATTTATTGAAGACACTGCCGGGAAAATTTTAAAAGACTTATCGACTAAAGAACAACGTGAACGTTTTGAAGAAGGTGAGTGGGCGAGTTCACTTTGGAAAACGATTCAAGAATCCGGGCTAACTTTACTTGGAATTGAAGAAGAGAAAGGTGGAGTCGGCGGAGATTATGAGGACGTTTTTGCTATCCTGCGGGTCATCGGAAAGTACGCTGCTCCAATTCCTTTAGCTGAGGTTATATACGCCAATCAATTTCTTGCCGCCCATGAAGGTGAGGTAGAGGATAAATTAAGAGTCGTTCATTTCGCAGAAGAAAGCTCGTCGATTCAATCTCCGTATAAGTTGATACATGTTCCATACGGAAGATATGTTGACGAAGTGGTTGTGATCCGGCAGGACGGGGAACAAGCTGCTTATTCATTAGTCAATACATTAGCATGTGAGATTGAAAAGAATGATAATCTCGCTGCAGAGCCTCGTGATAGCTTAACCTTTTTAAATCTAGGAGAAACAAAGAAATTAGATCTAAGTTTTAAAGAGGCTTTAGAAGATTACAGACAATTCTTAGCGCTTAGCCGTGTAGCGATGATGACAGGTGCGATGGAAAGTGTGCTCTCTTTATCTACCTTTTATGCAAAAGAGCGTCAGCAGTTTGGTCGCCCTCTGCACAAGTTCCAAGCTATCCAGCATCACTTGACTGCAATGGCTGGCGAGGTGGCTGCAGCCTATTCAACACTTTCTGTGGCGAGTGCATCTTATCCATCAGACTTAGGGAAAGAGCAAATAGCAATGGCTAAAATTGAGTTATCCGCTAACGCGAATGTGGTCGCAAAAGCTGCACACCAGCTTCATGCTGGAATTGGGATGACATATGAACATGAACTTCATCATTTTACTCGTCGTTTGTGGTCGTGGCGTGAAGAAGCAGGAAATGAGACATATTGGGCTGATAAGTTAGCCAGTTTGTATCAGGCTCGAGAAGAAACGATTTGGGAATCGATTACTCATGTAAAAGGAGAGGAAGCACATGCCGGATCTACTGTTTGAAGTAAATAATAATATCGCAACGATCACATTAAATCGTCCTGAAGCACTCAATGCGTTTAGTGGCGAAATGCTAGATTTATGGATTGACTCGCTTGAGAAAGTGAGGGATTCAGATGAGATTTCTGTTTTAATAGTCCAAGGAGCAGGAAGAGGTTTCTGCTCTGGTGGAGATATTAAGGAGATGATTGCTGGTAACGGATTCTACAAGTCGGATCAAGATATTGTTTCAAAAGGAATAAATCGAAAGAACTCTTTGTGGAAAAAAGTGCAGCGGATCCCTCTTTTATTAGAAGAAATCGACAAACCAGTGATTGCTAAAGTACATGGAGTGGCATTTGGAGCAGGACTTGATATGGCTCTTATGTGTGATATTCGTTTTGTTTCAGAATCAGCTCGATTGTCTGAAAGTTATATCAAAGTAGGAATTGTACCTGGAGACGGTGGAGCGTACTTCTTGCCGCGACTCGTTGGTCGAGATATGGCATTGCATATGTTGTGGACGGGAGAAGTGCTGACAGCAGAAGCGGCAAAAGAACTCGGACTCGTTACATTTGTTGTGCCAGATGAGGAGCTTGATCAAGCAGTTGAAGACTACGCTCACAACTTAGCAAGTGGTCCTCAACTGGCAACGCAGCTCATCAAGCGCGCTGTCTATCAAAATAGCGAAATGTCGTTACGGTCTTCACTTGACTATATTTCATCGAAAATGGCGCTCGTTATGGAAGAGGAAGATCATCAAGAAGGTGTGCGAGCTGTCACAGAAAAAAGAAAACCGAATTTCGGAAAAAATAGAGCTGCCATAAAGTGAAAGAGGTGAGTTGGATTGGTACAGCCCCTGCATGATATACGTGTGCTGGATTTGTCTAGAGTTTATGCTGCCCCAGCTGGAGCCATGACACTCGGAGACATGGGTGCAGACGTCATACGCGTAGAGCCACCAGGTGGTTCGGACAGTATGAGGGAGTGGGGACCTTTTAAAAATGGAGAGAGTACTTACTATTTAAGTGCTAATCGTAATAAAAGGTCGATCACCCTCAATTTAAAATCGGAAGAAGGGAAGAAACTTTTCCTGGATTTAGTAGAAAAATCAGACGTCGTCATTGAAAACTTTAAGTCTGGAACTTTGAATAAACTTGGGCTAAATTATGAAGTTTTAAAGGAACGGAATCCAGGTATCATTGTTTGCTCGGTAACAGGATTTGGGCAAGATGGGCCCTTGGGTTTACTTCCTGGATTTGATCCAGTCATACAAGCTATGAGCGGGTTGATGGATGTAACAGGTGACCCAAATGGCGAAGCCACCAAAGTAGGGATTCCGATTGCCGATATCATTACTTCGGTTTATGTTGCATTGGGTATAGTCGCAGCAATACGGCAAAGAGATCTGACTGGAGAAGGCCAATATATCGATATGTCTTTGCTGGATGTCCAAGTTTCGAGTATGGCCAATGTGGCTAGTGCTTATTTAAATACAGGAATGATTTCTGTGCGGAAAGGCAATCAGCATAATAATGTTGCGCCATATCAAGTATTTCAAACCGCTGACTTCCCAATTATGATTTGTGCGGGGAACGATCACTTGTTCCGAAAGCTATCTCACGCATTGGACCATCCAGAGTGGGGTAGTGATGAACGCTTTTTAACAAATAATGATCGAAAACTAAATGAAGATGAATTAGTTCATCTGATTAAGGAAGTACTAGCGAACAGGACGTCAAGTGAATGGGTTGAAATTCTTGCGGAAGCTATGGTTCCTGTAGGACGTGTTAATAATATTCAACAGGCATTAGAGCAAGATCAAGTAATCGCTAGGGGGGGAATCGAAACAGTTCCTCATGCTGCGGGTGAGGTAAAGCTGCTGGCTAGTCCGCTTCGGCACAGTGGGTTAAATATCCAAACGAAATTTGGCCCGCCGGGGTTAGGCCAGCACAATAAGGAAGTTTTTGAAGAACTTCTTGGAATAGAGGCAGAAGAACTTTCAGTTTTGTCTAAAAACAATGTAATATGAAGAGAGTTGATCTGAAAGAGGTGCTCTCAATGGAGAATGAAAGATTTAAAAGTAATTATTCGATGTCATCGATCCACAGGGTGATACAAGTGCTGCGAGCATTTTCTGTGGATTTTCCTAAATTATCGTTAACAGAGATTTCGAAAAGAACGGGCATTTCGATTTCTAGCTTACAACGTATTGTTAGCACGTTAGTATACGAAGGTTTTTTAGTAAAAGACGAAAAAACAAAAATATATAGTCTAGGTTTAGAGCTTATGTTTTTAGGTCAGCTTGTTGAAAAAAACGATGCACTTCTTTCAAAAGCGATTCCAATCATGGAAGAACTGAATCAAGAAACGAAAGAAAATATTTCAATAAACATTATTGAACGTGACGAGCGTCGTTGTATCTATAATTTACCTAGTCGTCATGAATTGGCTGCCTTAACATTTGTCGGTCATACTTCCCCGTTATATGCTGGTGCTTCTGCTAAAATTCTGCTTGCTTTTCAGAGCGATGAGTTTATTAAGAGTTATATAGAAAAAATTAAATTAACAAAGATTACAGATATCACTGTTGAATCAAAAGAAGAATTGATTCAACAACTTCATGAAATACAAAATCAAGGCTATGCGATAACAAAAGGGGAACGTGTCAAAGGTGCTACTTCCATTAGCGTTCCAATTATTGCTAAACAACAAGTATTACTAGGTGCGTTGTCTATTACATTTCCTTACATTCGTTATGATGAGTATGATATCAGCCATCTTATCTTGCTATTGCAACAAGCTGCTCAAAGAATCTCTTGAATATAGACATATGTGATGAATCTGGAAGACTGGAGGTGGTAAATAGTGTATGATTTTGCCGTTGTGGGTGGAGGGATTGTCGGTTTATCAACGGGAATGGCACTTTATAAACGGTTTCCTAATGCGAAAGTAGCCATTATTGAAAAGGAGTCAGTTGTCGCAGACCATCAAACAGGGCACAATAGTGGAGTGATTCATTCAGGAATATATTACAAGCCTAATAGTTTCAAAGCACGTTTTGCGCGTCAGGGAAGTAAATCGATGACTGAATTCTGCCAAACGCACGAAATAGACCATGATATTTGTGGAAAAGTAATTGTTGCCACAAAACAGGAGGAGTTACCACTTCTTGAGAACTTATATAAACGTGGACTGCAAAATGAATTAGCTATTCAAAAAATTAGTGTCGATGAATTAAAGGAAATCGAGCCACATGTTAACGGTCTAGCGGCAATACGTGTTCCGCAGGCTGGTATCGTTAATTACAGACAAGTAAGTGAAAAATTTGCAAAAATTATTCAGAAGCATGGTGGAGAGATCCACCTAAATACAAAAGTAGAGAAAATGCACGAAGAATCAGACCAAGTGGTCATCGAGACAAATCGGGGTACATATAGAGCTGGTATGGTGATTAACTGTGCCGGACTTCATAGTGACCGTGTAGCTGCAGCCGCAGGATATAAAACAGATATGAAAATTTTGCCTTTTAGGGGCGAGTATTTTAAATTGAAGCCTGAAAAACGCTATCTTGTTAAACATTTAATCTATCCAGTACCAAATCCAAAGTTTCCATTTTTAGGTGTGCATTTTACGCGAATGATTAGTGGCGAAGTCGATGCTGGGCCAAATGCCGTGCTTAGCTTTAAACGTGAGGGATATAAAAAGACAGATTTTAATGCAAAAGATTTAATGGAATCTTTATGCTTTCCTGGTTTATGGAAAATGGCTAGTAAATTTGCAAAAGAAGGATTTGATGAATACGTCCGATCATTTAGCAAAAAACAATTTACAAAAAGCCTGCAGGAATTAATTCCTGAAATCCAAGAAGATGACTTAATACCTGCACCTGCTGGTGTTCGTGCCCAAGCATTAAGAAGCGATGGGAGCATGGTCGATGATTTTCATATTATTGTGGGAAAACGAACCATTCATGTATGTAATGCCCCATCACCAGCTGCAACAGCTTCTATTGAAATTGGAAAAGAAGTAGTGAATAGAATACCAGAACAGCTAAACTTAAAAGAAGCTAAACTAGTTTAATAGCTTAAGATCATACAAAAAAGGAAGGTGTTTAGATTTGGACCTGAATCTACATAATAAGGTTGCTCTAGTCATAGCTTCTAGTCAAGGTCTAGGGAAAGCGATAGCCACGCAACTAGTAAAAGAAGGAGCAAATGTTATGCTAACTAGCCGAGATACTGAAAAGTTAGCTAATGTAAAAAATGAATTAGAGGCATTAAATGAAGGGAAAGTTTCCTATTGCCCAGCTGATATTACAAAAGTAGAAGACATTAAAACCTTAGTTCGCAAAACTAATGAAGTGTTCGGTAAAATTGATATTTTAATTAATAATGCTGGTGGACCTCCCGTAGGATCAATTGAATCATTATCTGATAAAGACTGGCAAGATGCATTTGAACTCAATTTGTTGAGTTATATTAGAATCATTCGTGAAGTTCTTCCCGATTTAAAAGAAGCAGGAGGACGAATTGTGAATATTGCTTCTTCTTCTGTTAAACAGCCTATACCTGGACTTATTCTTTCGAATACATTTCGAACAGGAATTGTAGGACTAGCTAAAACATTGGCAGAAGAACTGGCTCCATACAACATATTAGTTAATACAGTTAGCCCTGGTAGAATTGCAACAGAGCGTGTGGCACATCTTGATCAAGCGAATGCCGAGAGATTAGGCGTTACGAAAGAGCAAGTTAAAGAAAGAGCCCAAAATAATATTCCTTTAAAACGGTATGGAACTCCAGAGGAATTTGCTAATGTAGTAACATTTTTAGTTTCCGATGCAAGTACCTATGTAACTGGGAGTTCAATTTTAGTTGATGGCGGAATGATTAAATCCATTTAATTTAAAAATTTTAGCAATTAGGGCTTAGATTATGAAAGTCATGTAATACTAAATACTCCCGTAAGAACGAAAAAGGATCTGGAACCATCCTGATCCTTTTATTATTGATTTATAATCTTGGCAAAGCATCCACCGGATCCGCTATATCACTAACGAATCCTTCAAATATCTGCTTGTTTTCACAATGTTGCTATGACCTGCGATTCTCCTTACCTTTTCAATATCATTATTAGTCGCCTATAACATCCACTTACAAAAAGTATGCCGGAACATATGAGGAGTTAATTTTTTATTTGGCAGACTATAACTTTTAATCATCGTCTGGATCCTCGGACCGTGAACTTTGACGATCGTTGTTGTAAAAAACATAGGGAGAATCTGCAACATATGACTTTTGCTTAGCCAACTCTGCTCGGTAACTTAAGCAATCATGATTTTCTGCAAGCAGTGTATTGGATATAGGAACCGTTCGAACCTTTATCCCTTTTCCAACGATTCGAATGCGCTTCATATCTAAATCAATGTCCGTTAGTTTTAAATCAGATAGCCATCAATTCGAAGGCGAAGGCCTGCATAAGTAAGAAGAAATATGATCGTACGGTCTCTTCGGTACTTTTCTTCTGGATATACTCCTCTGCTTTTGACGGGTTTCTTCCTTATTATATAGAGAAGACTTTCAAACTCTTTTTCTGTCAGCTACATGATTTTTTCATTATCTTCATCAGCTGTCTTTAAATCTTGAATATCACTCATTGGATTCTGTTGCAGCTTATTATTTTTGGCCGCCCAGGAAAAAAACTTCGTAGAGAATTGAGGCGCCGGTTGATAGTTGAAATGGCCTTGTGTCCTTTATGGGTAATCAAAATTCGAACAAAAAATTTAATGAAGACTTCAAAAAAATGGTGGTTGATTCTTATAGTTCTGGCGATGCAGTTAAAGATTTAAGCAGCAAATATGGCGTATCTGAAGTAACTATCTACAAATGGATAAAGAGATATTCCATAATATGCGTTTGTCAGTGCTACCCCTAAAGGGTAGCATCAGCAAAACACAAAAAACAAGCTAAGAATTCATATTTCACAATGTTTTGTAACATTGAATAGTTGCTCTTTTCATTATCTTATATTAATACCCATGGAAATATATTTTTCCTCTAAGTATTCGTCCAGTCCTTGATGTCCGCCTTCACGTCCCATTCCGCTCTCTTTTATTCCTCCAAATGGAGCTTGAGCAACAGCAGGAACCGCATCGTTCATACCGATGATCCCGAATTCTAAAGCTTCAGAAACTCTGACGGATCGACTAATATTTTCTGTATAGAAATACGCTGCTAAACCATATTCTGTGCTATTGGCATATCGAACGACTTCTTCTTCTGTCTCAAATGAAATAATTGGAGCAACCGGCCCAAATGTTTCCTCACTTGTAATTAGCATGTTTGAGTTTACTTCACACAAAACGGTAGGTGCATAGAACAGGCCTTCAGACAACTCACCTTTAAGACGTTGTCCACCACAAAGAATGTGAGCTCCTTTAGATACAGCATCTTTTATATGCTCTTCCACTTTCGCTAAACCTTCGGAACTAACCAGAGGTCCAACTTGTACACTTGGATCAATACTATTTCCAACTTTAAGAGCCTTCACTTTTTTTACAAAAAGTTCTACGAACTTATCCAAAACGGAGCGTTGGACATAGATTCGATTTGCACAGACGCATGTTTGCCCTGTATTTCTGAATTTACTTGCAACCGCACCTTTAGCGGCAGCTTCTAAATCAGCATCTTCAAAGACAATAAATGGTGCGTGTCCACCAAGCTCCAATGACAACCGCTTCAATTGCGCAGCCGATTTGGTCACCAGTAATTTTCCAACCTCAGTAGATCCTGTAAATGAAATCTTCCTTACCGTTCGATTTTCAAAAATTTCATCAGAAATGGGGCCAGAAGAACCTGTTACGATGTTCACTACTCCATTTGGCACTCCCGCCATTTCGATTAATTTTCCAAACGCAATCGCACTAATAGGAGATTGTCCAGCTGGTTTTACAACGGATGTACATCCTGCTGCCATCGCAGGACCCACTTTTCTAGTCATCATGGCCAATGGGAAATTCCAAGGTGTTATTGCGGCAACAACACCAATAGGCTGGCGAATGACCATTAATCTTTTGTTAATTGCAGAAGCAGGAATCGTTTCTCCATAAACCCGTCGTCCTTCTTCAGCAAACCATTGCAAATAACTAGCTGCAAAAGTAACTTCTCCTTTTGCCTCCGTAAAAGGTTTTCCCATTTCCAAACTGATGATTTCCGCTAATTGATCATGATATTCATGCATAAGATCATATAGCTTCAGGAGGTATTTAGCACGTTCGTTAGCTGTTAATCTGGACCATGATTTAAAGGCGTGATCAGCAGCTTCAATCGCCTTCTTGGTCTCTTGGCGCCCCCCTTTTGGAACTTGAGCAACAATTTGCCCTGTTGATGGATTTGTTACTAAAAATGTCTTTTCATCTAGTGCAGCTGTCCATTCACCATTGACATACATTTTTAATTCCGTTAAATCAACTAAAGAATCGACTTTTAACATAGAAACTCCCCCTTAGATAAATCATTTTTAACCACTGCTTTACCATTTGCATTCCGGACGTCTACTTGCAATTATACTTGCAAGCTTTATCTTTTCTTTGTACTATTACAACTCATCTAACGCACCATAATAAGTTTTCTAAATAATCAATTGAATATCTTCAGCCCTTTTAAGTCTAGGGTTTATGAGTACAATTCCATTTCTCATTGAAACTTCTACTAATTTTGGTAGAAATCCAGTGAAACGCCTAATTCTTTTTATATTTAGAGGGATATTCATCGATTGATACATTTGGATAACGATTTGAATTGCTTTTTCAGTAGCCAATCGATTAGATAATCCGCTAACATCCGCTCCTAACGCAACCGAGATATCATTATATTGTTCTATACATGCAGGCAAACAATATTTCATTACAATGGCAGTAATGCGGCATTTGCGATTCCATGAGGAATATTAAAGACTCCTCCAAACATATGTGATATCGCATGGACATACCCAAAAAGAGATTGGGAAAATGCTACTCCAGCTATCATCGAGCCAACAAGCATTTTTTCCCTGCTTTCTATATCCTTCCTACAAAATAAGTTTTAGTTAAATTTTCACTAATCATTTTAACTTCTTGTATAGCAAATCCTTGACTAACAGGACTAACCGTCTTAAATGTATATGATTCATTCGCGTGTGTTAATGCATTCATCCCCGTTGCTACTGTAATTCCCTGTGGGAGATGTAGTGTAAAAGCTGGATCTAGTATAGCTAAAGTTGGGAATAAATGTGGACTAATCACTACTAATTTAAATAATGTTTCTTTATTCGTAACAACAGTCAAGGCTGTTACCTCACTCCCTGTCACCACTGGAGTGGGGATGGCTATGATAAGGAAGGGAGGATATGGTAATTTTACCCACCCCTCCATAATCAAAGATATGACCGGGATTAGTAGCTATCGCCGCTATCCCCTTACCTGTATAAATATTACTTCCACCCCCGACACCTAATAAAGCAATACTTTTATGTTACGTAAGATATTCGTTTCCTCTATGAATCGTGTCAGCTGATGGATTTGGTTTAATCTCATCATAAATTTCATAATTTAAATTAACAGTCTGGAGCGACTTCTCAATACCTTCTAAAAGGTTAGCTGATCGTATTCCTTTATCTGTGACGATAAGAACTCTATTAACACCTAATTCTTTAATCATTTCTCCCTTCTAATTGAAATTCCGTTGCCGCATTCTACTCGAGTACGCAAAAAATATGTGTATGGCATTTAAGACATTTTTAATACTTCCTTCTTTAGTATAGGATTTCGAGTCTAGTAAAAATTATACTTTACATCTATTAACTTATTAAAAACGTGAACTAAACGAAAAGGTTAATGATTTGTCTTCACAAATGAATCACGAGAAGTTTTTTGGAGAAACTTTTAATTGGCTTTTTCGCTTTGAAAACAGTAAGACGCTAGCTACTAACAAGGCTCCACTTAAGAAAAACAACGCAACGCTTACACTCTCTGTGGCAAATAAATTTCAAGTTGTAATACAAATTTGTATTACATCAATTGTAGAGTTTGATGAATTTGTTTATTATTATAAATATAAATGAATCATTTGTAAATTCTATATTTTATGAAAATTAAAATTATAATACAAATTAGGAGTGAATGGAGAATAGTAACCATGTCTCAAAAAGAAAAGATTTCGCATGTAATTGCTCGTGAATTATTAACCATGATTGAAACTGAGAAATTTCCTCCGGGTTCAAAGCTGCCAACAGAAATGCAATTAGCTGCTCAATTTGAAGTAAGCAGAGTTCCGATCCGTGAAGCACTAAGCATGTTGCGTGCTGCAGGTGTCATCAATTCACGTCAAGGCGGGGGAAGTTATGTAGAAGAATCTACAAATTCAACATTACTTCAACGTATTCATTTTGAAAGTGACGATACTGAAAATATTAAATATCTCTTTGAAATGAGAAAAATCCTGGAGCCTGAAGCAGCTTTTTTAGCTGCCCTCCGTCGTACGCCAGAACAACTCGAAAAAATGAAAAAAATATTGGACGTGATGGAAAATAAATCGATTGAGAATGGTACAACGGCAATGGAAGAAGATATAGAGTTTCACCGTTCCATTATTTTGGCTACACAAAATCCTATTATGATTCAAACACAGGAAAGCTTATCTTCTCTTTATGAAAGAGCATTAAAAATTACTCTCCGTCCAAATGTAGAATTAAAACAAAAGCGGAGAACAGTCTTCCATGAACATCGGGAAATACTCCTGGCTATTGAAGCAGAAGAGCCTGAGCTGGCTAAAATCCAATGCCAGATTCATTTAAGAAATGCAGAAAAAAAATTAAGCTTGTTTTTACAAGATTACACCGTATAACGAAATAGAAGGGATGAGGATTAATTGAAAGTGGTAACCTCAAGTCATATTCAGGAAATCAATGCAATCGTAAAAACAGGAAGAGTACTTATAGATGAAAGTGATCGTTATAGCTATTCATTTGACGGTTCTTTTGGAACCTATTTACCCGATATCGTCATTCAGACAAAAAGTGTAGAAGAATTAGCGGCATTAGTGAAGTTTGCTAATCGTGCAAAAATTCCTATTTATCCGCGTGGTCAGGCAACAAGCTTAAGTGGAGGTCCGCTTCCTGTTAAAGGAGGAATGGTCTTCGATTTATCTGTTATGAATGATTTGCTTGAGATTCATGAAGAGGATCTCGTTGCGATTGTTTCTCCAGGTATATTGACATCAGAGATTCATAAAGCGGCTGAACAAAAGGGACTTATGTATCCGCCGGATCCGAGCAGTTCTCACGTCTCTACGATTGGCGGCAATTTAGCTGAAAACTCTGGTGGCCCAAGAGGTCTGAAGTACGGTGTGACGAAAGATTACGTCATTGGGCTTGAAATGATTACCCCAGAAGGAGAAATCATTAAAACCGGCGGGAGAACAGTAAAGAATGTAACCGGTTACGATTTAACCAAATTGGTTGTCGGATCAGAAGGGACACTCGGAATTATTACAAAAGCTGTATTGAGACTCATTCCGAAACCACAGGCCACAAGTACCATCATGGCGATTTTTAAAAGCCTTATCGATGCTGGTAGTGCTATTTCCAAGATTCTCTCTTCCGGTATTTTACCATCCAAAATGGAGCTGATGGACCAGGCTTCTATTGTGGCGGTTGAGCAGTTTGAACCCCTTGGTTTACCCACTGACGCAGCCGCACTCATATTAATTGAACTGGATGGCCATCCACTTTCTCTGAAGGAGGAAATGGAACAAACAGCAGTGTTATGCCGTACTGTAGGGGCACGAGAAGTTCGAATTCCAAAGGATAAAGCGGAGGAAGTGGAACTTTGGAAAGCACGTAAGCTTGTATCACCAGCCATCGTGCGGATTAAGCCGACAAAAATCTCTGAGGATGCGACCGTCCCTCGAAGCAAAATACCTGAAATGTGTGAAAGGTTGCAGAATATTCGCGAAAGATACAACATTCATCTTGTTGTGTTTGGCCATGCCGGTGATGGTAACCTTCATCCAAATATTATTTGTGATAAAACGGATCGGGAAGAAATGCATCGCGTTGAACAAGCTGTTGCAGAAATTTTCACAGCAGCTGTTGAGCTTGGCGGGACATTGTCAGGTGAGCATGGGATTGGAACAATGAAAGCACCGTTTATGGAAATGGAACTCGGTGCAATCGGCCTTGATATGATGAAACGTATTAAAAAAGTATGGGATCCGAACAATATTATGAATCCCGGTAAAATTTTCCCTGATCCAGGACAGAAATTGGAGTTGAGCTGACGTGATGGTATCACTTAAAGAATTAAGAGAAGAACTCCAATACGACAAAACGAATAATTGTGTTCAGTGCGGCTATTGTTTACCTGTGTGCCCAACGTACACCACTTTCGGTAAGGAGACTCACTCACCTCGCGGCCGGATTAATCTAGTAAAGATGGTCGGTGAAGGGAAGATTACAGATTTATCCATTCTCGAAGAACCACTCAATTTATGTTTAGGCTGCCGGGCGTGTGAGACTGCTTGTCCAACAGGTGTGGAATATGGCTCGATCCTAGAAGCTGCACGTGCTGCAATTGTTAAACGGAAAACATTTTCCGTCCCCGTACGACTGTTGCGAAATACCATGCTGAAAAAAGTGGTCCCAAGCAAGAAGATGATGAATGTCACTGGTCATTCTATCTGGCTGTTCGAAAAAAGTGGATTGCAAAAAGCAGCCCGAATGTCTGGTATTATGGAAATGCTTCCATATTACTTGGGCACTTTCGAATCGGTTATCCCGGCTCCTATTTCCCCTATAGAGCGTAGTCGAGCATCGACCGAAGTGAAAGCAAAGCTGAAAGCAAAATATACTGTCGCCTTTTTTACTGGCTGTATTATGGACTCTATGTTTCACCGTATTAACCAATTATCTATCAAGTTGCTTTCAGAAGCAGGCTGCGATGTTGTGGTGGTTCCAAAACAAACCTGCTGCGGAGCGCTTCAAGCTCATGCTGGAGAAATGGACGAAGCACGTCACCTTGCAAGGCAAAACATTCTCGCATTTGAACAAATAAATGCCGATTTTGTTGTTAATAATGCGGGAGGTTGCGGCGCCATGCTTTATGAATATGGACATTTGCTTTCAAATGACAAAGAATGGGCCGAAAGAGCAGCTGCTTTCTCTGCTAAATCAAGAGATATAAGTCAGGTACTTATCGCTTGCGGTGGTTTGACGGATATGCGACCCCGCCATGGCGAAAGGGTGACATATCAGCGTTCCTGTCATATGACCAATGTTCAGAAGGTAACTCAAGAACCTTTGAAATTATTGGAAAATATACCTGGAATACAATTTATTGAAATGGATCAGGCGAACATGTGCTGCGGCTCTGCAGGTATTTATAATATCGTGAATTATGAGGCTTCCATGCAGATTCTTGATGAAAAAATGAAGCATACGAAAGCGACAAACGCATCCGTCATTATCACAACCAATCCAGGTTGCCTGATTCAGATGAAAATTGGTATTGAACGTGAGGGACTCACTGATTCTATGCGTGCTCTGCATCTGATCGAATATTTAGCTGAAGCCTCTGGGATCTCTTGAGCTTCTTTCTAGCTATTTTTCGGTTCATAATTTACAGAAATTTAATATAAATCCGAAAACTGAAACATTTCGATTTTTATTACATTTAATCGAAAGTTATAAATTCTGCCAGAACTTTCCTTCTTCAACCATCCTTTCTTCCAGAATCAGATTTCATTTGTCCAGAAATACATCTAAACTTAAGTGAATAAAATTCAAAAAAACCCTTAACAAGGGTTTTTTAACGTTCTATTTAAGCTTTATTCAAGATTCATAAAGATTTTTATTTAGAAATCTTGATCTTGTGTTTTAAAACACTCCTGCCCAGTTTCATGGTAGACTTGAATTAGTTGAAAAAATGACTGAAGAGCTAAGAGAATTTATGTAAAATAATTACCTTATCGAATCAATTTCATAATTGCTTCTTTTTAAACAACACAGACCTACAGAATTTGCTTAATAAAAATTATTAAAGTTTATGTCGTTTGTTTTTGATTTTTTAAAGTAGCGTTAATACGATCGGCGGCTAATTTTTAGGCATAATAAACCAAAGAATAATTTTGAAATTGTTAGAAAGACTCACGTACGGTGGTGTGTGAGGCCGGGGATTAAAATTCCCCACATACTCAATTTATTCTTGTTGAAAGCAGATTCATACGTAGTTGATCTTTATTTATGTTGGCTCAAACTATTTTCAATATAAAATATTGAATATTTTAATTTTATATTACTATAAATTGATTTTATTAATTTATGATCATGAGATATGATTATTATATATTTGAAATATTTAGATGTTATTGATCCAATACTAGAGTCTTTTTATTTCAATCACAACATTTGTTATTAAATTAATCCAATTAAAGTACGAAAAAATTTTGTAATTTAAATATCAGTTTTTGCGATTTTTTGATCAGATTCCAATTTAGCGGTGTATAGTTTCAGGACCGTATCCCGCCCTTGATACATATGTTCTAACATTGCAGCCTTTGCACGATTAGCATCTCTTTCAATTATTGCATTAGTGATTGCTTCATGGGCGTTGACAGAATACTTTAATCGGTCTTTGTTGTACCAATATAACGACTGATATACAAGGGGTTCAATAATCACTTTTGACAATAGGAGACTGGTGTATTCATTATTTGCAGCTTTAGAAAGAGCATTATGAAATAAATTGTTAGTATCAATTATTTTCTCCATAATATCCTCTTCTTGTTTGAAAACTTCTACTAAACTACTATATTTTTTATTTGCCAGTTGTAATTGTTGGATATCATCATCCGTTCTATAAATAGCTGCATTGTATGCTATATGTCCTTCTAATAGAATTCTAAGATCATATATTTTCCTAACATCTTCTTTAGAATATTCGCTTACAATCATCCCTCTTTTTAAGGGTGTTATTAGCCCTTCTAGCTGTAATTGTTTAATTGCTTCACGTATTGGAGTTCGGCTAATGCTAAGATCACTGGCAAGGAATTCTTCAGTTAGCCGTTCTCCTTGTTTATAAACTCCTTTAATTATTCTCGCTTTTATTTCCTCATAGACTGACAAGTGAAATCCCCCTTTTTTCACACTTTGTATACAATTTGTGAAATATAAATTTATAATAACGTTGAACATAACGAAAATCAAGGAATAAAACATTGATTCATAGCCATTTTTAAATTAATTTTTAAAATATTCCAAAAATTATATTGATTCATTGTATACAAGGTGCTATATTTTTAGTGAATCATCTGATTTCTTATAGTAAAGTTTGAAGTCATTATAAAAGGTTGTTATTCGTTTGTATTTTAGGAAAAGAAGCTTAAGAGATTCAACAGATTTACATAAAGAAACGTTTTCTGTTTAAGTAAATCAAGGAGGAAACTTTTGGTTCAAGCATTAGGTAAATATGAAATTGGAAAAAGAAGGAGAGAAATCATTTGGCACATATCCTTACAAATATTCAAAGACTCAATCCAGAACTAATAAATGAAATTGCTAGCCAATCAACAGCAACGATACATGAAGTGATGGGGAAAAGAGGGGCTGTTTTTCATCAATCAAGCCATTATTTAGTGGTATGCGTCTTTGCGGACCTGCGCTTACCTTAAAAGGTCACGCTGGAGATAATCTTATGCTATTAAAAGCTCTTGATATGGCTAAGGCTGGAGATGTAATTATTGCTGATATGGGACAGTTAACGGAAGCAGGACCTTGGGGGGAAGTAACGACTGTTCAAGCAAAGGCCCGTAAATTTGGAGGGTTTGTTACAAACGGATCCGTAAGGGATTCACAAGCAATTAGAGAGCTTGGGTTTCCTGTATTTTGTAAATCGGTAAGCATTAAGGGGACCGCAAAGGATTCGTTAGGATATATCAACCATCCCATTTCTATTGGAGATACCCCGGTTAATCCAGGGGATATTATTCTTGGCGATGACGATGGAATTGTTGTTATACCACTTCAAGAGACAATAGAAGTTTTAATAAAGGCAAAAGAACGAGAAGCAAAAGAAGCTGAATATATGAGGCGTATTCGAAATGTAGAATCGTTTTTCTACTTTATGGGGTATGACAAAATTCTTCAAGAAAAAGGTTGCATTATCGAAGAAAGTAATCCAAAGGAGGAAAATGCATTATGAGTCAGACAGTTAAAAGACCATCTAAAGAATTAATCGAAGGGTTTAAGGAGCTTTCTACCTGCAATGTATCTGATGCATTAGATAAGCTTGGATTATCAAGCGGTGTTCATGGAATTCGCCCTTTATTTGATTGTGAAAAAATTGTAGGACCTGCCATTACTATGAAAATAATTCCTCATGGTCCAGAAGTTCCGAAAGGACATTTAGGGGCAGACGCTCTGGATATAGCTGAGCCAGGAGACATCATTGTAATAGATAATTCAGGGCGTACAGATCAGAATTGCTGGGGTGAGATATTAGCATTCGCTGCACAACAGCAAGGGGTTTCAGGGGTAATTATTGATGGCGCAGCCCGTGATATTGATATCATTAGTGAAATTAAGTTCCCGGTTTATGCGAGAGGTAATGTGCCATTTACTGCACGCGGCAGAAATGTGCAGGGAGGATTTAATTGTACAGTTCAAGTTGGTGGTGTACAAGTTCGCCCAGTTGATATTATTATGGCTGACATAAACGGCGTTGTTGTTATTCCGATTGAAAATGCGGAAGAAGTACTTCATGTAAGCAAAGAATTATTTGATCGTGAAGCAGAAATTGTGCGATTACTAAAATCGGGAATCCCCTTCTCTGAAGTTGACCGTCAGTCGGGGTACGACAGGATGCTCGAGAAAAAATCTTAATAGAGTGCAGGGAGGAAAATAATCATGTTTTTAACTGAAGAAGAAAAAGATATGTTAAATGGCAACAAAGGTCCCTCTGTACAGAAGGCAATGGAAATACTTGTTGCTCTAGGTGAAGGATTTGAAGCAGAAAGATTAATTTCGATTAATAGTGTACACATGGCGGGGTCTTCTATCGTAGTTGCAGGCGATGCTGGTACAAAATTCGTTGAAGATATCCAAAAGCAGGGAGGAGAATTTGTAACAACGGTAACAACTAACCCAACTGCAATTGATCCAGATAAATGGGAAGAAATAGGGATTGATCCAGCTGATGCGGCATTACAAGCTAGACTTTCAGATTCATATAAAAATATGGGAGCTAATACATGTAACACATGTACACCATATCTTGTAGGAAATACTCCAAGATTTGGAGAACATTTAGCCTGGGGAGAGTCATCGGCAGTTGTTTTTGCTAACTCTGTTTATGGGGCTCGTACAAACAGAGAAGGTGGCCCAAGTGCTCTTGCATCTTCGCTTACCGGGAGAACTCCATTATATGGTTTTCATTTAACGGAGAATCGTTATGGAAAAGTATTGGTAAAAGTAGAAACTACACTTAATGATATGACGGATTATGGAACTTTGGGCTATTTTGTAGGAAAGCAGGTAGGTCAAGATACACCAGTATTTTTAAATATGCCTAATACACCTACATTAGATGAACAAAAAGCACTAAGTGCTGCTTTAGCATCCTCAGGTTCAGTTAGTATGTTTCATTCTGTCGGGGTAACACCTGAAGCCCCAACCTTGGAAACGGCTTTTGGTGGAAAAGAGCCAGAAAAAGTGCTCGTCTTCGGCGAAGCAGAAAAGAGTAAGTCGGAAGCTGAATTAGATAAGGCGCCTAGTGACATTGTAGATTGGGTCCATATTGGCTGTCCAAATGCAAGTGTAGAGGAAATTAGAGGAGTGGCGAAAGCATTGGAAGGAAAAATCGTTCATCCGAATGTAACTCTTTGGGTTACTACCTCTGCGGCAATGTATGCTATGGCTGAAAGAGTAGGATATATTCAAACAATTGAGGCAGCGGGTGGAAAGGTAATAAGAGAAACATGTCCATTTTTAGCACGAACAAAACAGTTTGCACCTGTAAAAGGCTACAGATCTCTCACAACTAACTCAGCAAAAATGGCATTTTATGCACCAGGTATGTTTGATTTACCTGCACATTTTGGGAACTTAGAAAAAGTCATGAAGGCTGCTATTAAAGGGACTTGGGGGTAATGTAATTGACAGAAAATAAATTGATTCTAAAAGGAAGAAAGATTTTCCGAGGTAAAGCTCAAGGTGAAGCCCTTGTTACAAATGAAGCAATTAGTTTTAACGGCGGAGTTGACAATTTAACGGGGATTGTGACAGAGCCCGGACATCAGTTAGAGGGTGTAAACGTTGCGGGGAAAATTTTAGTATTTAAAACGGGAAAAGGTTCAACAGGAGGATCCTATAAAATATATGATATGGCAGAGCGAGGTACGGCTCCGCTTGCTTTTATTCAAGTAGAGCCAGAGTCTGTTACAACGATTGGGGCCATTATGGGCAACATTCCTGTTGTGGCTAAATGTGATAAAGACCCTACTGTTGAAATCACAACGGGTGATTATATTGAGTTAGATGCTGATACAGGAACAATTATTGTAAAAAAAGGCTATAAAAAGATCACAGAAAATGAAAAAACTGAATCAACCAATAAATCTTCTATTAATTAATTGTAAAGATTAGAGGAGGACAAAGAAATGTCAATGTCTACAAAGGAACTAGTTCAAGAGTTTATGAAATTATCAACTCCAACTGTATCAGATGCCCTTGATAAACTTAACATTAGGGGTGGCTGTGAGGGGGTAGTACCGATTGTTTTTGGGAAAAAAATGGTTGGGCCAGCTTTTACAGTTAAATATATTCCAATTGGTGAAGATACAGGAACAGTAGGCAACTATATTGATGATGCAGAGCCAGGGGATGTGATTGTTTTAGATAATGAGGGGCGTACTGATTGTACAGTTTGGGGAGATATCTTAACCTATGTTGCAACAAACAAAGGTATTGCAGGTACCGCTATTAATGGGGTTTGTCGTGATGTAGATGGAATCCGTGAGCTGGGCTATCCGATGTTTAGTAAGGGTTTCTTTATGGTGACTGGTAAAGACCGTGTAATGGTTCAATCTACAAATCAAACCGTTTCCCTTGCAAAAGTCCAAGTCCGGTCTGGAGACCTCATTATGGGAGATGAGACAGGCGTATTGGTAATCCCACATAATCGTGCTGAAGAGGTTCTTTCAGCTGCCAAAGAAATTGAAAGGGCCGAACAAGGAATTATCGATGAGTTAAAGAAAGGTGCTTCTTTAACGGAAGCTCGGGAAAAATATAAATACGATGAGCTACAGCGTGTGGCCAAGGAGGTTATGAAGTGAAATCTGCATCACAAGCTACTGCCAAAAAAACGGCTTCCAATTCTTTAGCTGAAAAAGTGGTAAATACCCGATATGAGGATTTACCGCCTGAAGTTATCCATGAAGCAAAACGGAGAATCGCAGATGTCATTGCCATAGGTTTATCTGGATCAACTAGTGAAGTTGGAAAGAGAATTGGAGTCTTTTCAGCTAAAAAGGGTGGGGCTGGAAAAGCTGTAATTTGGGGTTCAAATCTCATCACTTCACCTGAATGTGCTGCATTAGCAAACGGTACAATGACGTTTCATATGGAATTAGATGATGTCCATCGTACATCCCATACACACCCAGGAGTTACAGTTATTCCAGCTGCTTTAGCTTTATGCGAAGAACATGGATTTAGTGGAAAAAGCCTGCTATTATCAACGGTTTTGGGATACGATGTTGAGATTCGAATCGGTCTCGCTGTAAGTCCTTCCATATATGTTGATCGGACATATCTTGCGCCAGGTACGTTGGGAGTATTTGGAGCAGCAGCAGCAACTGCAAAATTATTTAATTTTAATATCGAAAAAACAGCTGGAGCCATAGGAACGGCTTCGTACTTAGGTCCATTGGCTCCATTTGAATCTTTCCGTTTGGGGGCACCTTCCAAAGATACAATTATGGGCTGGGCAAACTATGCAGGTATTTATTCTACCGCCCTAACTGATGTTGGGTTCGAAGGCCCAGAAACGGCACTTGAAGGAGATTTTGGTTTTTATCATACTGTTTCAGATTCATTTGACAACAACCGAATTTATATCGGTATTGAGGATGGGTATGAAATATTAAATACTGGAATTAAACCATATGCTTGCTGCAGACAGCACCATACTGCAATAGATGCAGTCCTTGAACTAAGAGAAAAGCATAATTTGGAACCTAATAATATTGAAAAGATTGTGCACCGCACATTTGTGGTGGGTGCACGCGGCACTGAAAAAAAACCAACATCCATTCCTGCAGCTAAATATAGTGCACCATATACGATTGCTGTTGCATTAATATTCGGTCGAGCGTGGAGAAATGAATATTCGATGGAAAATATAAATGACCCAAAAATATTAGAACTAGCATCTAAAGTTGAGGTTGTAGCGGATGATGAATTAGACGCACTGTACGATGAAAAATGGCCTAGTATTATAGAAATAACTACTAAGGACAATGAGGTATATATTTCTAGATGCGACCTCCCTAAGGGTGAACCAGAGCATCCGCTTTCAGATCGTGAGTTAAAAGAAAAGTTTATATCATTAACTGCAGATGCTGTCTCTGATGAAAAAGCTGAAGAGATTTGGGATACAATTTTTCAATTAGATCAATTGGATGATATATCTGAGTTTACTAAACTATTAAAGGGTTAGGGACATAAAAAATATCTTAAATAGGGTTTTGCGGGGGCATAAGATGATATCGGCTTTTGTTTGATGATGGGTAAATATCAAAGCAGTTATACTTCATTAACTGATATTTAAATTCAAAGTTTAATGTAAAAGTATATGTAGTTTTTTCTTTTCCATAGCAAGATAAAATAATCAAGTAGGTGAATTTAAATGAATTCAAAGTTATCACACCGTGCTCAACAGGTGGAGGGATCTAAAACATTAGAGTTAACGATGAAAGCAAGGGATATGCGTAAGCAGGGAATAGATATTTGTATTTTTGGATCAGGTGAACCTGATTTCAACACTCCGCAGCACATTTGTGAATCAGCTTATGAAGCGATGAAGCAAGGGATTACCAAATATACTCCGGCGGCAGGAATTATGGAGCTGCGCAAAGCTATCAGTATTAAGCTCATGGAAGAGAATGGACTTGATTATAAGCCTAATCAGATTATCGTATCTTCGGGTGCCAAACATTCTTTGGCGAACATCTTCTTTGCACTTTTGAATCCTGGCGATGAAGTGATTATTCCGGTACCGGCTTGGCTAAGTTATTGGGAGCAGGTGAAGCTGGCAGGTGGTGTGCCTGTTTTGGTCAAGGCTAAAATGGAAAATGATTTTAAGATTACTTCACAAGAACTAGATTCAGTGATTACAGCAAAAACCAAATTAGTTTTATTAAACTCCCCAGTGAATCCAACCGGTGCTGTTTATACCCGAAAGGAGTTAGAAAAACTCGCTGAGATTTGCGTAAATCGCGATATTATGGTTATTTCTGACGAGATCTATGAAAAGCTAGTCTACGATGGGGAAGAACACATAAGTATAGCCAGCCTTGGTCAGGAAATCTTCGATCGAACGATTGTTGTCAATGGGTTTTCCAAAGCCTATGCAATGACGGGTTGGCGTATGGGTTATGCTGCGGCCCCCCTAGAAATTGCAAAAGCGATGGATGATATACAGAGTCACATGACGAGTAATTCTACCTCTTTTGTTCAAATAGCTTCTATTGATGCTTTGGAGGGGAGCCAAGAACCCGTTAGAAAAATGAAAGAAGAGTACAATAGGCGAAGGATACGGATGGTAGAAATGTTACAGGAAATACCTGGAGTGAAATGTTCATTGCCGAAAGGTGCTTTTTATACATTCCCTAATATCCAAGGATTAATAGGCAAGAAGGCCATGGGAGAAACGATCTTAAACGATGACATCTTATGCAAATTGCTATTAGAACATGCAAATATCTTAGTTGTACCTGGAAGCAGTTTTGAAATGGAAGACCATATACGCCTATCCTATGCAACAGATATGGAAACGATAGAAGAAGGGTTAAAGAGATTCAAGGAATTTGTGGTCAATCATGTTTCATAGATAACTAACCTAAGAGCATAGAAAGCAACATATCTTTCTATGCTCTTGCTATTTCCAAAATATTTATCGCGGGTTATTTTTTGCAATTTATCAGAACGTATAGCAAGAAGTCTACTAAAACCTATGGAAACGCCTAGAATGGGATAATGATTATTTTGACAAGGTAAATATCTAACTTGTCGATTTATTAAACTTAAAACTTGAACTTTACATACAGGTCAAGTAATACTAATATTTAATTATAAAATATCAGAATTTTTATTATTTTCAAAAATATTTGATGATTGTTAGTAGAAAAGAAACTTAGCTTCTGAGAAAGAGGTTCTAAGAAATCTAGTTGAAGATCATATACTTTCAGATGAAGTAGTGGAGAATCATGTCATCATGAATAAAAGAACAATATTCAAAATTGGTTTAATGAATCTTCATTGCATATTGCGATGTAGATTTTGATAAATTATGTGATACCAGTTAGAGAAGACTGAAATGGTAAAAAGAAGGGGGAGTGGTAAAAAGAGGATAATCGGTTCCAGAATTTGTTTGGGCAAATGATTGTTTGTCACAAAAAATTGATTGAGGTGAATTGATGGAAAATCTAGAATTACGGACCACCAGAAAAGTTAGAAACAGACTCATCCCAATTTTGATCATTCTTTACATTGTATCATTCCTTGATCGTGTTAATATTGGCTATGCTTCTTTATCGATGAACAAGGACTTGGGAATTTCCCCACAACAATTTGGGCTAATCGCAGGAATCTTTTTTATCGGATACTTCATTTTTGAAGTGCCTAGTAATATGTTTCTTCATCGAATAGGAGCTCGTATTTGGCTAGCACGTATTATCATTACTTGGGGGATCATTTCAGTTCTAACAGGGTTTGTTCAAAATGTAAACCATCTCTATACAATACGATTTCTTCTTGGTGTTGCAGAGGCTGGATTTTTCCCAGGTGTCATACTGTATTTAACCTTTTGGTTTCGAAAGAAGGACCGTGCTCGTGCCATAGCCTTGTTTATGACAGGACTGGGTATTGCAAACATTGTGGGTGCACCTGTTTCTGGGCTTATTCTAGACTATATACACTGGGGGGGTATAGAGAGCTGGAGGTGGCTTTTTGTTCTTGAAGGTTTCCCAGCTGTTATATTAGGTATATTTACTCTCTATCTTCTGCCTGATCGTCCAAAGGATGCAAAGTGGTTAACGAAGGAAGAGAAATCCTGGTTAACGGAGGAAATAGAGCGTGATAATCAAGCAGCAGGTGGGGTAAAACATGGTTTATTAGCTTCATTAAAATTGATATTTGATGGGAAAGTTCTTAGATTAGCCGTAATCGCTTTGTGTACCAATATCGGTATGTATGGTCTTGTTTTTTGGATGCCACAAATTATCAAAAATTTATCTGCTGTGTTTTCAAACACAACGGTAGGATTCCTTTCGATGATCCCTTATCTGATTGGATGTATAGCTATGATTTTGAATGCAAGACATTCGGATCTTACTTCTGAACGAAAATATCACGCAGCAGTTGGTCCTTTTATAGCGGGGGTAGCCCTCTTACTTCTCAGTCAAACAGCAAATCCTACACTTTCTATTATTCTCTTATCGGTAACTGTAGCAGGTTTTTACAGCTACTATGGTCCATTTTTTACCTTGCCCACACTATTTTTTAGTGAGGCAAATGCCGCAGTTGGGATCGCAACGATTAATTCAATAGGTGGCTTGGGGGGATTTTTCGGCCCATATATTATTGGTGCGGTCCAAACGGCAACTGGAAGTGTAAACGCTAGTTTCTTTGTATTGGCAGGATCCTTAGTAATAGCTTCCATTCTACTCGCTACCTTAAAAGGAGATAAAGGCAAGAATTCTTTATTAATTGATAAGAAAACAAGTAATCTTTAGATTTTAATTTTTAGTAAAAAGGGGAGAAGGATCATGAAATTAGAAAGTTTGACTGAATTGTCCAATTTGACTCCATCAGAGGCTCGGAGTTTAATTAGGGAGAATAAATTGAATCGTCCTACTTACGGAATAGCAAGTGGATTTACACAAGCAAACTTGGTTGTCTTAAGAAAAGAAGCAGCTTTCGAATTTCTTTTATTTTGCCAGAGGAATCAGAAACCTTGTCCAATATTGGATGTCACAGAAGGATCTCCTCATCCTAAACTTGTCGCACCAAATGCCGACATACGTACAGATCTTGGGAGATATCGAATCTACCGGGAAGGAGAACTTGTTGATGAAGTAACAGATATCTTGAAATTTTGGGAGGATGATATGGTAGCTTTCCTCATTGGTTGTAGTTTTACGTTTGAAAGGGCTCTTTTAAGTAATGGGATCCCGCTTCGTCATATGGAACTAGGTTCGAATGTTGCTATGTATAAAACCAATATTGAATGTGTTCCTGCAGGAAGATTTGCAGGTCCTACCGTGGTAAGTATGCGGCCTATACCGGAAAAAGATGTTGTTCGGGCTGTTCAAGTTACTTCTAGGTTTCCAGCTACCCATGGAGCACCGCTTCATATAGGCTCTCCTGAGTCTATAGGTATTAGGGATATTAATAAACCTGATTTTGGAGATGCCTTACCTATTCGGGATGGGGAAGTACCAGTATTCTGGGCATGTGGGGTGACCCCTCAAGCCGTTGCAATGCAAGTAAAACCGGAAATCATGATCACTCATGCACCAGGTTGTATGTTTATCACGGATTGGGAAGAGGAACGATTAACTGTACTATAAAAGAAACACACTCAAGTTCTCTTGGGTGTGTTTTTCATCAAGAATTAAAGAAGCATTTATTTGGTTTATTCTAACTTATTGTATGAATAATCAATCTTATAGGGTGATAGATCCTCTAGTTCTGTTAAATGTTTTAGTCTTAGTAGGTAAGAGTTTACCTTATAAAAATAAGGGAGTTAATTTTAAATGATTTTTTTAATAATCTTTGGAGTGCTGTGTGGTTTCATAGCCAGTATATTAGGGGCAGGCAGTTCTATGATATTGACACCTTTGCTTTTATATGTTTACCCCTTAATAACAGGAAACCACTTTACTATTCAAACTATTACATCAGCTACACTTGGACTTACTTTTTTTTCAACAGCAGCGGCAACAATCCGGTACCATAATGCTAGGTTAATACCTTACCGATATGCAATAATACTTGCTGCAAGTGGATCCATTGGATCGTTTATTTCAGGCAGTTTCATAGCAGAGAATATTAATCGCTTATTTATTCTTATCATATTTGGAATCATTGTTGTTTTGTCTTTGATTTTTAATTTTATTCCAATTGAAGAAAAGGAAGAAGAGCCTCCTACACGTAAATTTTTTGTGCTAGGTTCTATTATTATATTTTTATTAGGCATCATTACTGGCATTATTGGAATAGGCGGAATGGTTATATTTATGCCTTATATGATATATGTATTGCGCTTTTCGGTACGGAAAACGATTGGAACAACAACATTTTGCGGTGCTTTGATTGCTCTTTTTGGAATTGTAGGGAAATCCGTTATTAATATGATGAACTGGAAAATTGCCTTGGTTGTTGCTATTGGCGGAATAATAGGAGGTTTTATTGGACCAACCCTAGGTAAACATATTCCTAATAGATTCTTGCGCTATGGATTGAATGTTATCTTGGTCTTAATAATTATAATGGTTTTAATAGATATTTTTAAAAATAATATTTAGCAATTCTCCAGATTACAATAGCCCGAATTCTTCAAAACCCCATTAGAAACGCCTATAGTGGGGTTTGATTTTTTCGAAATATCTAACTTATCGATTTTTTAATACTAAATCTTACACTTTACAAACCGATTAAATAATACTATTATTTAGTTAGTTTAATAATCTGAATCTTTGATATTTTCTAACATCAATTTGATGAAGAGTTAATATAAAGATGTCTAAATTAAGGGGGATAAGATGCGTAAATTAAGTGTTGTTGTATCGTTGTTACTTATGTTGTCTATGATTCTAGCAGCTTGTGGCGGAGGTAATACTGAAAAATCTGCAGGTGATGGAAAATCCGCTGATTCTGTCACATGGCTCATAAGTTCTGTGTATCCAGAAAGCAACCATATTGGACAAGGGATTGTAAAATTTAATCAAAAAGTAAAAGAAGCAACTGGTGGAAAAGTAAACATCGAGCTTCGTGCTGACGGAACATTAGGTTATTCAAGTTCTGACCATCTAAAGGTTGTGCGGGACGGCACTGTGCCAATGGCTGATGTACTATTGAGCAGTGTATCCGGAGATGCGCCTCTTTTAGGAATAGGGTCTTTGCCATTTCTTTATAGAGATTTTAAAGAGTATAAAATTCTAAATGAAGTTGCTCGTCCTTATTTTGACAAAGTGGTCGAAGAAAAATGGAATCAAAAAATCCTCTATACTTCTCCTTGGCCGCTGACAGGGTTCTGGACAAAGGAAGAAATCACCTCAATAGATGATTTTAAAGGATTAAAAACCCGAACTTTTGATGATTTAACTACACGTGTTTCAAGTGCGGTAGGAAGTACACCATCACCGCTTCCTTTTAATGAAGTATACTCAGCCTTATCAACTGGTGTCATTGATTCTGTCTTGACTTCTACTACTTCAGCGGTTGATAGTAAGTTCTGGGAAGTACTACATTATTATTTACCAATCAGTGTAATGGCGGGAACCAATGCACTAACAATTAATTTAGATAAATTTAATTCACTAGATAAAGAGACTCAAGATTTAATCCTTCAAGCAGGAAAAGAAATTGAAGAGGAACTTTGGAATAGTGTGGCTGAACTAGGTAAAGAGATGGAGAATATTGTAAACGAAAATGGAATTACTACTTCCAAGGTTAGTGAGGACTTGGTCCTTCAATTAGAGGAGCTTACAGAAGATATTAGACAGGATTGGTTAAGCAAAGCGCCTCCTGAGGCACAGGAAATTATTGACAAGTTCTATGAAAAAGCAGGGCGATAAAAAAGAAAGGCAGTCGCTAAAGTATTTTTTGCGACTGCCCTTTTTATCCAATCAGTTCTATTTCTACTGCAGAGATACAGAGGAGGAATAATATGGAGAAAATGATTCGCATAGTTGATAATACCAATAAGGTATTTGCTTATATAGCAGGAACGATGTTGGTTTTAAGTGTTGTCTTGATTATGGGGGAAATTGTTGCCCGTTCTGTTTTTAATAGTACGATTTATATTACGACCGAATATACTGCCTATTTTATGGTAGCGATTACATTTTTGGGGCTTGCCTTTACGCTTAAGGAAAAGGGCCATATTCGGATGGTGTTTCTTTACAAGGTCTTTAAAGGGGTAAAGGCTCGGATGATCCTTGATATATATTCCTATGTCGTAGGATTAGCAGCATTTCTTATTATTACGATTGCCACATTTCAATTCTTTTGGGACTCTTTAGTTTCAGGAACACAATCGATGCAGTTGACCAAAACTTATTTGGCCATTCCACAGTTTATCCTGCCTCTAGGATCTCTCCTTCTCACACTTCAGTTTATTGCTGAAATATCAAAAACGGTATTAAGGTACCGCAGCGGCGAGCTTGAGATTAATGAGGAAGAAGACCAAGAGCTTCAAGCAGCAGGGCATTAAACATCTTTTAAAGGAGGGAATTTAAAATGGATATCACTGTTATCTCATTAACCATATTAGGCCTTTTGGTCCTTTTCTTAGGAAGTACAATTTGGGTGGGGCTCTCTTTACTGCTCGTAGCAGTCTTCAGCTTTATTTTCTTTACAGATACTCCTCCGTTAAATGTATTAACGAATATTCTTTGGAACCAAGCAAATAGTCCAACGATGGTTGCTCTGCCACTATTTATATTTATGGGAGAGATTCTCTTTCGAAGTAATATAAGTCAAAACCTGTTTAAAGGCTTAACTCCTTGGCTAGCCTTTTTACCAGGCAGATTAATTCACGTTAATATTGTTGCAAGCAGCTTGTTTGCGGCGGTAAGTGGTTCATCTGCTGCAACAACTGCAACAGTAGGTAAGGTAACTATGCCGGAATTACTTAAGCGTAATTATAACCGTTCTCTTAGCATTGGCAGTCTTGCAGGTGCTGGAACGTTAGGATTTTTAATTCCCCCAAGTATGTTAATGATCGTATATGGGATTTCTGCCAATGTTAGTATTGGGGCACTGTTCATTGCCGGTATCCTTCCGGGCATTCTTCTTGCAATAGGATTCAGTACTTATATTCTAATTAGATGCTTAATTAACCCTAATTTAGCTCCGAAAGCGGAGAATTATACATGGTCAGACCGAATAAAGGCGCTTCCGCTTTTACTTCCAGTCATGTTTTTAATGTCGATGGTTTTAGGAAGTATTTACGCGGGATGGGCAACCCCAACGGAGGCTGCGGCAGTGGGTGTTTTTGGATCAATCCTTATAGCTGTTTTATCAAAAAGCTTATCGAAAAAAGCTTTTATCCAAGCTGTTTTAGGCTCCATAAAAACAAATGCCATGATTATGTTAATTGTTATTGCTGCTGCTTATATGTCTGTAGTCGTTGGATATCTGGGCCTCCCTGGTAAGTTAACTGCATTTATCGGTACACTTGGACTTTCAAAATATGAACTGATTATTCTCCTGGTGATTATGTATGTATTGCTTGGTTGTATATTAGATGGATTTTCGATTATTTTACTGACCCTCCCATTAGCCTTACCGCTAATTACAGTGGCAGGATTTGATCCGCTTTGGTTTGGAATATTTTTAATCCTAATGATTGAAGTTGCACAAATTACTCCACCAGTAGGCTTTAACTTATTTGTCCTAAATGGACTAACGGGAGACAGTGTTGCAAAAATAGCAAAGTATAGCTTTCCGTCATTCTGCATTATTTTATTACTTACAGTGTTGATTACTATTTTCCCTAGTATTGTCACTTGGGTGCCTAATCTATAGTGAGCAAACACAATATTCGTTTAATATATAAAGTTTCAAACCTCTGAATTCTAAGATTTTGATTAATTTCCCTTAAGATAACTCAGGGGTATGGCTTCTTAAAAGGGAGATGTAAGGGTTGAATTTAATTTCTGATTTAGAATTTCGGCCATTGGGAGAACAGGCACTAATCATTAATTTTAAAAATGAAATATCAGTCAGTACAAACAGCCAAGTTCATTCTTATGCCTTCCTTATTAAGGAAGCAAAGATTCGAGGAGTAAAGGGGACTATTCCTACCATGCGCAGCCTAGCTGTTCATTATGACCCAATTGTCATTACTTATGATGAATTGCTTGCCGAGATAAGAAATTTTAAAACGCATGATCAGAAGGAAGAGCATAACGGAGGCCGGATTATTCATATACCGGTGATTTATGGAGGGGAATACGGCGAGGATTTAAAAGAAGTTGCTGAAAGAACGGGATTTAGTCAGGAAGAAGTCATCCATCTTCATTCTTCCCGACACTATTTAATTTATATGCTGGGATTTATAGCAAGCTATCCCTATTGTGGAGAGATTGATCCAAGACTTTCATTGCCTAGACGTACAAGTCCGAATTTTAAAGTGGCTAAGGGAACGATTGCCATCGCCAATGAGCAGACCATCATTATTACGAATGAATCTCCGACAGGCTGGCACGTCATTGGCAGGACCCCATTCGAAACATTTAATCCATCCATAGATCCCCCAACGATCTTTCGTGCGGGGGATTATATCAAATTTGTTCCTATTACATCTGAAGAAGTTAAAAGATGGGATCCACATAAACAGAGAGAGTGGCGGGGAAAATGGAATTTTTAGAAATTATGAAACCAGGAATGCTTTCAACCATTCAGGATCTTGGCAGAAAGAATTACCAATTCTATGGGGTATCAGCCTGTGGTGCAATGGATGCCCTTTCCTTGCGGCTAGCAAATATACTAGTTGGCAACAATGAGTGGGAGGCTGGGCTGGAAATCACTATGTTAGGTCCAAAAATAAAGTTTATTAAAGATGGATTAATCGCTATTACAGGAGCAGATTTATCGCCAATGCTAAATGGCGAAACAGTCCCCTTATGGAAATCTATCAAGGTTTATAAAGGAGATATTCTCGATTTTGGGTCTATTAAATACGGTTGCCGTTCATATTTGGCGATGGCGGGCGGAATTGATGTTCCTCCAATAATGGGAAGTAAATCTACCTTCCTTCGCGGCGGATACGGCGGCTTAGAGGGAAGAAAGCTGCAAAAAGGCGATGTCATTTGCATAGGGGAAATGAAAGCAAAAACTAGCTTTCTAGCGAGAAAGCTTCCGCCATCCTATATTCCAAATTATAAAGAGAACAGGATGGTTAGAGTCATCTTAGGACCGCAAAACGATGCTTTTACTGAAGAGGCGATTGATCTAATGCTTTCGACGCCTTATCAAATCTCTACCAATTCGGACCGTATGGGCTATCGGCTCGAGGGTAAGGCCTTAACTCATTTGAATGGGCCAGATATTTTTTCCGATTTTATTACAGCCGGTTCAATTCAGGTACCAGGAAACGGCCAGCCGATTATATTAATGTCTGACTGTCAGGTAACGGGAGGCTATACCAAAATTGGAGTTGTGATAGGAGTGGATCTCCCTTATCTGGCACAGAGAAGGCCCGGGGATTATGTTTGTTTTGAGGAAATTGACATTTCAGAGGCGCAAAGGCTTTGGAAAGAGCAGGAGAAACTATTAAACTTAATGAATACAGTTAATTATGCCTGTGTGTAAATAACTTTATTTGTTTGTAGGGAGAAAAAATGAAAGATAAAACTATATTAATAACTGGAGCTAGCCGTGGGATCGGTAAGGCAATCGCTTTAGCATGCTCAAGCAATGGAGCAACTGTAATATTAGCTGGAAGAGATATAGAAAAATTGGAAGAAGTAAGTCAAGAGATAAAAAGAAATGGTGGAAAGGCGCAAAAACTAGTGTTTGACTTACTAGATGAAGGATCTATTCAAAAAGCGATTGCTACCATTTTAAATCAAGTAGGAAATATCGATGTATTAATCAATAATGCCGGTTTGGGACATTGGTCAAAAATACATGAAACGTCTGTTGAGGTATGGGACCAGGTGATAAATGTAAACTATAGATCTACCTTTTGGATGTGTAAATACTTGCTTCCGCATATGTATGAGAACAAAAAAGGACATATCATTAACATTTCCTCAGTGATGACTTCCCGTAGTATGGGGAATTTTGCGGCCTATATATCATCAAAAGCAGCAGTTGATGCTTTTACAAGATGTTTGTATGCGGAAGCAAAGCCTCATAATGTGAAAGTTACATTATTATCACCTTCTCAAGTTGATACAAACTTTCGTGATCAAATGACAGAAAGGCCGCCAATGAGTGCTGGCCAGAAGGAAAAAATGCTTCAGCCATCTGATGTTGCAGATGCTGTACTATACTTATTAAATACTTCGCCAAGAGCTATTCCTGTATCGTTAAATATAGAAATGCAGGGTGAACAATAGTCTCGGAAAATAATGTAGTCTATCTTAAAAGCGCCCCAAAATTCGTATTTTGAATTTAGAGGCGCTTTTTTGGAGTTTTGAATGGGTGAAACTTGTATTCAACTTGTTTATTCCTTGTTTTATAATCATATAGCTTGCTGCGAATAGATTTCTTAATAATCAAACAACCTAAACAAGATAATATATTGCAGTCATCTAATAATCAAAGCGGCCAATAGGGGCAATTTCAACTCCAGCCTGTTCCAGCCTATCCCTTACTCGGCGAATCACTTCCAACGCACCCGGCGTGTCACCGTGTACACAAATACTTTCTGCTTCTATATCGACCAATTCTCCATCAATAGTTTTTATCTTGCCGTCAACGACCATTCGCAATACATGTTCCACTGCTTCATTAGGATCTTTGATGACAGCGCCAGGCAGTTTACGTGATACTAGATTTCTTTCTTTTGTATAGGCGCGGTCAGCAAAAACTTCAAGCACGACAGAAAGGCCTTTCTCTACAGCGGCTTTATGAATTTCTCCATCCGGGATAACAAACACTTTTGTATCCGGGAGAATCATTTTTACAGCATCGATCACGGCATTAGCAATTCTGCTGTTCACAACACACATATTGCCTAGGCTGCCATGCGGTTTGACATGCTGGATTTGCACGTCATGTTTTCGGCAAAATGCCTGTAAGGCACCTATTTGATAGATGCAATAATTGATTAAGTCTTTGCTACTTATATCCATTTCTCGCCGACCAAATCCCAGTAAGTCAGGGAATCCCATATGGACGCCAATACCTACGCCATATTCCTTGGCCATCGCAACGGTATTATCCATCACATTTGGATCACCCGCATGAAATCCACAGGCGATATTTGCTGAGGAGATTAGTTTGATTACTTCTTCATCCATCCCTAGTTTGTAGGCTCCAAAGCTTTCCCCCATATCACAATTTAAATCGATTTTTTTCATATATACCTCCAAAGCATACCAGTTACTTTTTTATAGAGAATTATATTTTAAAATTTTCCAAAAAATTGGTGTTGAAATCACCCTTAATGAAAGCTTCATTTTCCAGTAATTGAAGATGGAAAGGAATCGTTGTATGAACGCCTTCAATAGCGAATTCCCCTAGGGCGCTTTTCATTCGCTGGATTGCTTCATTACGATCGTTTCCCCAGACTATCACTTTCGCAACCATAGAATCATAGAATGGCGAAATTTGATAACCGGGATAAACCGCACTGTCCACCCTGACGCCAAAGCCGCCAGGAGGGAAGTATATATCAATAGTACCGGGGGAGGGCATAAAGTTTTTGGCTGGATTCTCAGCGTTAATCCGGCATTCCATCGCCCAGCCGTTAATTTTTACCTCATCTTGACTAAATGAGAGGGGATGTCCAGCTGCCACAGCAATCTGCTCTTTGATTAAATCAATTCCGGTTACGCACTCCGTTACTGGATGTTCTACCTGAATACGGGTATTCATCTCCATGAAATAGAATTGACCGTGTTTATCCAATAGGAACTCTACCGTCCCGGCGCCGCAATAATGAACTGCACGCGCCGCCGCTACCGCTGCCGCTCCCATCTTGTTGCGCAGTTCTTGGTCAAGAGCAGGGGAGGGCGCTTCTTCAACCAGTTTTTGATGCCGACGTTGAATTGAGCAATCTCTTTCCCCAAGATAAGCCACTTCACCATGTTTGTCGGCAATAATCTGGATTTCCACATGGCGAGGCTCTTCCAGGTATTTTTCAAGGTATACACCGGAGTTGCCGAAAGCAGTTTCTGCTTCCTTTTGTGCCTGCCGGATGGCATTTATTAATTTTTCCTCATCATAGACTACTCGCATCCCTTTGCCGCCGCCCCCAGCGGTTGCCTTCACAATAACGGGATATCCTATATCTTTAGCAATCGAAACAGCATCATCTACGTGTTCGATGATACCCTCTGTTCCCGGAACAGTCGGGACACCTGCTTGTTTCATTGTTTCCCGGGCTACCGCTTTATCGCCCATCTTCTTAATAGCATCAGAATCTGGCCCAATGAATGTAATACCGCACCTTGTACATAATTCCGCAAAGTTGGCGTTTTCTGATAAAAAGCCGTAACCCGGGTGAATGGCGTCTGTATTAGTAAGGGTCGCAGCGCTAATTATATTAGCCATATTCAAATAGCTGTCTTTTGAAGCCGTTGGTCCAATACAGTAAGCTTCGTCTGCCATTCTGACATGGAGAGCCTCGCTATCAGCTTCCGAATACACGGCAACAGTAGCAATATTCATTTCTTTACAAGCTCTAATTACACGGACAGCAATTTCTCCTCTATTAGCTATCAAGACTTTTTTGAACATGATCGTTCCCCCTTATTCCGGTTTAACCAGAAATAAAGTTTGTCCGAAATCTACGAGCTGTCCATTCTCTGCAAGAATTTCGACGATTTGGCCTTCTACTTCTGCTTCGATCTCGTTGTACAATTTCATAGCTTCTACTATGCAGACAACCATATTGGATTCAACTTTATCCCCGATCTGAACAAATTTTGGGGAGTTTGGATCAGGCGCACCATAAAATGTTCCAACCATCGGTGACACAATCTTATGTAAATGAGGTTCTTCTGTTGCTTTAATATCCGACATTTTACTCTCGGATATAATAGAATCTTCTTGCTGCTGGACAGAAACAGGTGCTGCTGATGAAAGGGTAGGCAGTATTTCAACCGAAGGTTCAGCATCCATCACAGCCGTTGGTAAGTAGCTACCTTTTTTAATCAGTATCTTTGCTATTTTTTCTTCTTTCATCTCAAACTGAACTT
This sequence comes from Bacillus sp. JJ1532, assembly GCF_036965085.1. NCBI lineage: Bacteria > Bacillati > Bacillota > Bacilli > Caryophanales > Bacillaceae > Bacillus > Bacillus sp. JJ1532. The sequence goes on along the minus strand of NZ_JBALOW010000002.1, from coordinate 104,625 downwards.
CATTAAAAGAAGAATGGTTAACTAATTGGATAATGTCCCGTAGTTCGTCAATTTTCATATATTACACTCCAAAATTTAATTTTATCGTTAGACAAAAAGACTTAAAAATATTTATCCGAATATTTAAAAAATAACACTCTCTTCATTTTATTAATAATGTTTTTATTTGTAAAACGAAATAATTAGAAATATAAAATCCATATTATCGATATTTAAAAGGAACCAATAATGATAGTAACCTATTGATATTAAAAACAGGGGGAGTTAATCATAAAAAATAACTAACTGTCCCCTGTTTCATTACGTGAAATCAAATTTCCTATTTATTCTTTGTTTGATTCCATTCTATTTGCATTCCGTTGGGTGTTGATTCGATAACAACGCCATAATCTTCTTTAGCTTTTTCTTGAGAAATGTAACCATTGATCACATCTGAAAGAACTAGTTCTGGATCACGTTCCTTAGGGCTGCCGTAGCCGCCTCCGCCCGGTAGTTTTAAGGTGATGGTATCCCCTGGGGCCATGGTATAGAGCCCTTTGGATGTTAAAGGTGTTTCATCATTAAGTAAAACCTCTGCTTTTTCTCCCGGCAATCCACCCAATAAACCGCTTGGCGGGAAATTAAGGCCATCAAACATAAACGGCAACCGCCATGGCTTGTCGGTACGAACGCCTACTCGAATGATTTGCCCGAGCCCGCCCCGATATTTTCCGCTGCCACCTGAGTCTTGACGGAGCTCTTTTTGGTAAAAAATTAACGGCGAATTAATTTCGGCGATTTCAACAGGCGTGCCTTTGACGCCTGAAGGAAAACCGGTTGCAGACAAGCCATCTTTTATAGGAGTAGCGCCCATCCCGCCTGTATTAAATGTGACATAGGAAAATGGCTTTCCTTGTAGGTCTTCTCCGTATACCTGAATGTTCCAGAGTGACGTAGCACCTTCGGCAATGACTTTGTCCGGCATGGCTTCATGCAGTGCACCTAGCGCACAAACGGGGGCGAAATGGCCGATAATATGCCGGGCAGCCGTAGGCATTGGATGTTCTGCGTTCAATACACAGCCTTTAGGAGCCGTCACAGTTAAAGGACGGAAGCTTCCTTCATTATTTGGTATATCTGGAGCGATCGCTATCTTTAATCCGTAGGTCACATAGGCCAATGTATAATAAAGAGAAACATTGACTCCTTTTAAGCTTGCTGGCGATGTTCCATCGAAGTCTACAGAAATTTCATCCCCTTTAATCGTTACGGAGCATTTTAGTTTAATGGGGTCGCCTACACCATCCGTATAGATTTCGTTTTCGTAGGTTCCATCTGGTATTTCGGATATTACTTTCCTCATCGCTTCTTCAGATCGCTGGATAATTTCGTTGCCTAGAGTGTCAATTTCGCTTAGACCAAATTCATTTAGCGTTTCCATAAGGTTTTTAATGGCCACTTCTTGCGCAATCACTTGAGCTCTCAGATCTCCAAGAACCTCGTAGGGAGACCTGACATTAGCAGCAATAATGGATTGCAGGCTTTCATTCAGCTGTCCGGCACTATAATATTTCATATAAGGAATATATAGACCTTCCTCATAGATGCTTTCACCTTCAGGGCTGTAGCCCAGTCCGCCGATATCAGGGACATGGCATACAGATGCAAAATAGCCAATGAGATGATCGCTGAGAAATACTGGGGTTACGACTGTAACGTCTAGAAGATGTCCAGAAATTTCATATGGGTTATTGCTAATTAATACATCGCCAGGCTGTAAGGATTCTGGGGGGAAATGCTCTATAAAATGACGGATTCCTAGTGCCATTGTATTAATATGTCCCGGTGTTCCGGTATTTGCCTGAGCAATCATATTGCCTTTGCTGTCAAATAATCCGCAGGATAAATCCTCGGCATCGGAAAGCAGGTTGGAAAACGATGTCCGGATCAATGTTTTCGCCTGTTCTTCCAAGTTCGTAATCAGCCGATTCCATAATACCTCCACTTGGACGGAATCAAACATACTGTCTTTTGTCGCTGTTTTTGTCATTTATTCTGCCTCCCTTGGAATTTAAGATTAGGTTCGAGAATGGATCGATAGTCAAAGAGAAGTTTGGGGTCACGACCATAGTCGATTCTCGCTCTTCGATTATGGCAGGACCAGAAATTACAGATCCTGGACTCAATTGATCACGATCATAGACTGGGGTCAGAACATAATCGGAATATTGGTTAAAATAAACGTTTCGTTTATTTTTAGGTTTCGGATTCATCGAACTTTTCTCTGAAGCAGAATTTAAAGAAATCTCCGGAGTCGGCCCCTGAACAACGACTCGCCAATTAACGGTTTCAATTGGTACAGCATCGCTTGCCTCAGAGTATAGCTTTTCATATTGATGCTTGAAATTACTCCGAATCATTTCAATTGAATCTTCATTTAATTCCCCGTTTGGAATGGGAACACTAATTTCATAGGATTGGCCGACGTATCTCATTTCACATTTGCGGATGACATGGAGATCCTCATGCTTAATACCGGATTGGGTAAGAAGCGATTCTCCCTCTTTCTCCATTCCGACTAATAGATCTGTCACTTCCTGGAGATTCAACTGATCTAAGCGCCCGTGGTAGCTCCGGACAAAGTCAAAAGCAATCGGTGATGCTAGGAAGCCAAATGCCGAGCAAACACCAGCCCCAACAGGGGAGATGACGGTAGATACATCGAGGATATTTGCCACATTACAAGCGTGAACAGGCCCAGCGCCGCCCGTAGCAAATAATGGGTAATTTCTGATGTCTTTGCCTTTTTCAACAGCATGAATTCGGGCAGCACTTGCCATATTTTCATTAACAATATGATGGATGCCCCATGCAGCCTCTGTCACACTTAATCCAAGCGGCTTTGCGACATGCTCTTCAATAGATTTATAGGCAGCATCGACATCTAATGGCATTTCGCCGCCAAGGAAAAAGTCAGGATTTAAGTAACCTAATACTAGATCAGCATCCGTAACGGTCGGCAAGTTACCTCCTTTACCGTAACAAGCTGGTCCGGGAACGGAACTGGCACTGATTGGTCCTACTTTTATGAGATTCATTCGATTGATGTAAGCGATACTGCCGCCGCCTGCACCGATTTCAATCATTTCTACCACTGGGACTTTTACAGGGATGCCGCTGCCTTTCTTAAAACGGCTTTCGCGACCAACCTCAAATTCGTTGGTGATAATCGGCTCACCGTTATCAACTAAACTAGCTTTTGCAGTGGTTCCGCCCATATCAAACACTAACAGATTGGAAATATTGGATATCTTGCTGTAATGGGCTCCGGCAATGGTTCCTCCGACAGGCCCGGACTCTAAGATACGGATAGGGAAACGGCAGGCTGTTTCAATCGTACAGGTTCCACCGCCCGAAAGCATCATATGGAAATGACCGGTAAATCCGCGACTTTTCAGATCTTTTTCTAATTTGGTTAAATAGCTCTCCACAAGCGGCTGGACATATACGTTGGCAATGGTTGTGGAGGCCCGCTGAAGTTCTCTGATTTCAGGTGAGACCTCGGAAGACAGTGAAACGCGAATGGATGGCGCCACTTCTTGAGCGATTTCTAAAATCCTTTTTTCATGAACAGGATTTTTATAGCCATGAATCAAGCATACAGCCGCAGCTTCAACCTTTTGGTCCAGCATTTCTTTAAAGACTTCGCGTACTTCTTCTTCATCTAGCGGCTGCAGGAGTTCTCCATTAGCAAGAATTCTTTCAGTCACTGTAAATCTTAATCTTCTTGGCACTAGTGGGGCTGGTTTATCTATAAAAAGATCATATAAGTCATACCGATTTTCATTGCCAATCTCTAATTGATCACGAAAGCCCTTTGTTGTAATAAAAGCAGTTTTCACGCCTTTTCGTTGAATTAGGGCATTAACGACTAGGGTAGTGCCATGGATAATTGTCTTTATGTCGCTATAGGAATAGCCATATTTGATAAGGTTTTCATTCAAGCCTTTTAGAAAACCTTCTGATGGATCTGGATAGGTTGTTAAGGTTTTACCAAACATCCTATTTCCTTCTTCATCAATAAACACTATATCTGTAAATGTTCCGCCAATATCAATCCCAACACGAATGGTTGACATAAATAACCTCCTGTAAAATATTTCATCTATTTTTTGACTAAACGAATATTCTTTTTACGAATTGAACCAATTTTAGTTGCCCATTTGAAAAACTAAGGCATTCGCCGAAAGGACTTAGCGAATGCCAAGTTTATCTAATTAAGCATGATTTAATGCTTTTTTGCGAAGAGAGGTTATTGTTTCTTGTACAGAGATTTCCTCGGGGTTTGTCATGATTTCAATGACTGTCACTTTCCCCTCATTTAATGCTTGTTCAAACACATCTTTAAATTCCTCATTCGTTGTTACTCGATAACTTATCGCTCCTAAAGCACTGCCAAGTTCAGAGAAATTGGTATGACTTAAATCCGTGCCAATGACGCGCTCAGGGTAATTTTTTTCTTGATGCATGCGAATGGTCCCATACATACAATTGTTAAATACAAGAGCAATCACGGGGATATTGTATCGGACTGCAGTTTCTATTTCCTGAACTGTCATCATAAAGCCGCCATCGCCTGATAAAGAGATAACTGTTTTTTCTGGCTTGGCTAGCTTAGCACCGATAGCGGCAGGCAATCCATATCCCATTGCACCATTCGTTGGACCTATATATGTTTTGGAATCTGTAAAGGAATAAAAATTATGCAGCCAACCTGCGAAATTACCCGCATCGTTAGTTATAATCGATGCCTTTGGAAGTGCGGTCTCAAGCATCCGTATAATTTCTCGATTGTCGATGGACTGTTCTTTTTCGGAAGCAAAGTTATCACCAGCGTGTCTATAGACTGCATGCCGTTCATTGCCCCAAGTTCTCCAGTTTTGTTCAATTTTCATATTGAGTAATGCTTCTAGAGCTTCTTTAGCATCTGAAACTATTCCAGCATGCGGACTAAAAACTTTACCTAGTATATCCTCGCTTATATCAATATGAATTAGCGTTTGTTCCGGTTTGATAATGCTGTAATCCTGGGTTGTTACTTCTGAAAGACGTGTACCAATCGCAAGGACAAGGTCTGCCATGCGAAGCGTATCTAGAATAGGTGAAAATGTTCCAAGACCGCAATGTCCCGCATAAAGAGGATGATTATTTGGAAATACATCATGTCGACGGAATGAGGACATAACTGGAATGTTGAACTTCTCGACTAGCTCTTGCAAAGCCTGTTCACCATTTGCAGCAATAACACCGCCGCCAGCAAGGATGACAGGTCGTTTCGATTTTTTAAGTAGTTCTTGTACAAAAGATATTTCTTGAGCACTTGGTTGTGGAGCCGGAGCATGGGAAACCGGTCCAAAAAACATATCTGCTTCTTCAACGAGAACATCTTCAGGAAGAGAAATGACGACAGGACCTGGTCGACCACTTTTGGCAACCCGAAATGCTCGTTGAACGAGTTCAGGCACTCGTTCTGCATCTTTAATTTCTACAGTCCATTTAGCAATATGACCAAAGAATTGATCAAGATCTACTTCTTGAAAGCCTTCCCGGCCACGAAATTTACTATGAACTTGCCCTAAAAAAACAACCATAGGCGTTGAATCTTGGTAGGCGGTATGGACTCCGATAGCTAGATTGCTTCCGCCAACTCCCCGTGTTGCCATGACAACACCAGGTTTTCGGGTTGCTTTCCCATAACCTTCAGCCATAAAAGCAGCACCGCCTTCATGACGTGTAGAAATTAATTCAATACCATCCGTTTCGTAGATGCTATCCATTAATGGTAAATAGCTTTCTCCTGGAACGCAGAAAATATGTTCGACACCTTCTAACTTCATACACTCTACAATCGCGTCTGCACCATTCAACCTTTGTTTCATTATTTTAATCCCCTAACTTTATTATTTTATACGTTACAATATTTAGAGCCTATTAAACTGAAAGTGCGAGCTTTGACTTAATTCGATCGATTGCTTCTCGCAGACGTTCAGTTGGCACTGATAATGAAATTCTAAAATATCCTTCTCCGTATTCCCCGAATGCTGTACCGGGTGTTACAATTACACCTGTCTTTTCTAGAACGTTATTAACAAATTCACTTGATGAAAATCCTTTTGGTACAGCGGCCCAAATAAAAAAGCTTCCTTTTGGGCAATCCGCTTTAATGCCCATTTCTTGAAGCGCTTTCAACATCCCGTCTCTTCGCTGTTTATAAATTTCATTGTATTCCTCAACGCAAAGCTGATCATTAGTTAAGGCTGTAGCTGCAGCTTTTTGAATGGGGATAAATTGGCTTGTATCTACATTGCTTTTTACAGTTAATAAAGATTTTAGGGCTTCCTTATTCCCAACTGCATATCCGATTCTCCATCCTGTCATGGAATACGTTTTGGAAAGAGAGCCAAATTCGACAGCGACTTCCTTTGCCCCATCTGCCTGTAAAATACTTGGTGACTCATATCTATCAAATGTAACCATTTGATAGGCAGCATCATGGGCAATTGTAATTTGATTTTGACGTGCAAAATTGATGGCTCCTTGGAAAAATGCGTGATCTGCTACAGCGGCTGTCGGATTGCTTGGATAGTTTAAAAACATAATTTTTGCTTTTTCTTTTATGTGTTCAGGAATGATTGAGAAGTCAGGCAAGTATTTATTTTCCCTGCGTAATGGCATACTGTAAGGTATACCATTTGCTAGGTAAGTTGCTGTCCGATAAGTAGGATATCCGGGGTCTGGAAGTAGGACAATTTCACCGGGATCAATGGATGCAGTAATAAAATGAGCAATACCTTCTTTAGATCCAATCAGTGTAAGAATTTCAGTTTCAGGATCCAAATCTACATTGAACTGTTTTTTGTAAAATCGTGCTACAGCTTCCCGGAATTCCTGACAACCACTATATCCTGGATATTTAAAGTTATTTGGGTCCTTCATTTCTTCTAGCAGGCGATTAACAATGTGCTCTGGAGTAGGTAGATCAGGACAGCCGATGCCAAGATCAATCACATCGACTCCTTGCTCTATTAATTCCTGTTTTTTTCTATTAATCTCACCAAATAAATATGGTGGAATATTTGCCACACGCTGGGATTTTGTATACATACGATTCACCCTTCTTTTTATCGCTTTGATAAATGTTTTCAAAAGTTCATTATGTGAATATGACGCTACCTAGTTGGAATTGCCATGTTAGCCAGTTGTAATTCGAAGATTAATTGTTCTTGTTTACAAAACAATTGATGGGCCTCTTCAATCCCAATTATTTCAAAGTCAATCTGATCACCAGGCTTTTTTTGTGCCATGTATGGGAGGTCGACACTAATGATGACACCTACAACTGTATATCCTCCGGAAGTGCCGGCATCTGCCATATGTACAATCGGTTGGCCATTTGCCGGTACTTGTATGACACCTGGTGTAATAAACTCCGAGATAATATCAGCTTTATTAACATGCTGTAATGGCTTTCCTTCTAACCTGTATCCCATTCGATCCGAGTTATTAGTAATCTTATAGGGATTAGAAACAAGGGTCAGAATTGCCTCTTTTGTAAACTTAATATCATGAGGACCGAGAACGATTCGCATCGGTCGTGGTGTTTGATAATCCGGAATATCGTTCGACTTTAATTTCCTTCCAGATATGCGCCTATTATCAAAGCGAGATTGTTTAATCCGAACAATATCCCCATTCTTTAATCCTCTTCCTTCAAAACCGCCATAGTTTCCTCGTATAAAGGTAGATCGGCTGCCCATAACCTTGGGAACATCTATGCCGCCAGCAAATGCAATATACGCCCTGCAACCGTATTTGCTGTTGCCAAAACTCAGTTCATCTCCTTCGTTTACAGCTAAAGACTTCCACATAGGAACTGGCTTTCCATTAAGGTAAACCGAAAAGCCTCCACCCGTAATTGCAATGACTCCTTCTCGAATAAATGTTATATTGGGTCCTATAATAGTGACTTCTAGAACTGCATCTCCTTCGTTATTCCCTACTAAAATATTTGCAAGACGCAAAGCTAGAGTATCCATCCCCCCACATGGCGAAACACCAAATGTCTGAAAAGAATGACGGCCGAGATCTTGAACAGTCGTCAGCAATCCCGCCTTTTCTATCTTTGCGAATTCCATTTCTGATCCCACTCTCTTTGTCTTTGTTCGTCCCATGATTCTGCTTTTTCTGGACTAATTTGTACAAGTTGAACATAGTCTCCCGCGTTAATGATACTCGGGGGCTCATGATAAGGGTTAAATGTTTCCATTGGAGACCAACCAACAATATGCCAGCCTCCGGGAGAAGATATGGTGTAAAGCCCTAGTTGTTCATTTGCAATGGCAATACTTCCTTTTGGGATTTTTATTCTAGGATTAGAGCGACGCGGTAATATAAGACGCTCATCTAAATCCCCGCAGTAGGGGAATCCAGCTATAAAACCAACCATGTAAACAAGATATGGCTTTGATTCTAACATTCCTATTACATCTTTTAGACCTAAATTGGTTCTCTTCGCCACTTCCTCTAAATCTGGCCCATGCTTTCCGCCAAAGACTACCGGAATAAATATCTTTTTGCTGGAAATATCTCTTTCAATATCAATACAATCATCTAATCCTTTTAACTCCTCAACCAAATTGTTAAATTTAATTATTCTAGGATTATAGCAAACAGCTAAACTATTAAAAGCTGGAATTAATCTTTCAATTCCCTCTATATTTTTTTCAGTTATTATTTGGGACAAAGAGCGAACGCGTTTATTTACTTCTGTTGACAATATATCTTCAAATTTAATAATGATAGTTTTTTCTCCCATCGGTACATAGGATAGGGATTTGTTAAGAGTGTCTATACCCAAAATTTATCTCGCCTCTTCAAGCTTTTGACTTATTGGAATGATTTGCACACCTGCGTTCTCCAATTCACTCCTCAAGTACCGAATAATCTCAAGTGAGCCTTGTGTGTCCCCATGTACGCAAATACTTTCACCTGACATGTCAATAAGTTCGCCATCTATTGTTTTTACCTTTCCATCAACAACCATTCGTACAACATTTTCCGCTGCTGTCTTTGGATCATTAATTACAGCTCCAGGGATTTTTCGAGATACAAGCGTACCGTCTTTGTTATACGCACGATCCGCAAATATTTCCAAAATGAATGGAACATTTCTCTCTTCTGATACTTTTTGCAACTCACTACCAGGCTTTACAAAAATAGGGGTTTCTGGAAGGGCCATTCGGACAGAATCAACTATTGCTTCTGCGATTACTCGATCAGTATCAGCCATATTATTCATATTTCCATGTGGTTTAATGTGTTGAATTTTTACATCGTGTTTACGGCAAAATGCTTCTAATGCCCCAATCTGATAAATATTGTAGTTAACTAAATCTTGGTATGATACATCCATATTTCTTCTTCCGAAACCAAGCAAATCCGGAAAGCCCATATGCACTCCAATTCCGACATTATTATCCTTGGCCATTTTGATTGTGTGATCCATTACATTTGGATCACCCGCATGAAATCCACAAGCGATGTTTGCAGACGTAATTAATTTGATTACTTCCTCATCCATTCCAAGCTTATAGACACCAAAACTTTCCCCCATATCACAATTTAAATCTATACGTTTCATAGTGCTGTCCTCCTTGTTTCAATAATTGAAACATTATTTCGAATATTTCAATTATAATTATTACACAATATAACTGAATATTCAAATACCTAATTCGAAAAAAAATGAAATCTTATTTCAATTATTGAAATAATCAACTTTCTATGTTTAAATTAATTAAAATGGAAAACATTGGGGGTGTATTCATGAATGAAAGTGTAGTCAAAGCACTTGGATTACTAGATTTTTTTTTGGAAGAAAATAACGAATTAACTCTTAATGAAATAACAAAAAAATCTAAATTATCTAAGCCTACAGTATTTAGACTTCTAACTTCTTTAGAAGTCACGGGTTTTTTGACAAAAACGAAGAATACTCATCAAGATGTTCGTTACCGTTTAGGACTAAAATTACTTGAATTAGGGAATTTAGTTTCGGAGCAATTGGAGTTACGCACAATTGCTTTACCACTGATGAGAAAGATTTGTGCAGATATAAACGAAGCTGTACATCTTGTTATATTAGATGGAGATAAAGCTGTATTCATTGAAAAAATTGAAAGCAGCCATGCAGTCAGGCTCTATACGAGAGTGGGGAAACGTTCTGATTTATATATTGGCTCAGGTCCAAAATTATTACTTGCCTACATGCCAGAAACTCAGCAGCAAGCTCTAATAGAAAAAATGAAATTTAATAAGCTGACTCCATATACAATAGATAATAAAGAAACTCTCTATAAAGAAATTGACAAAATTAAAACAAATGGATATTCCATTAGTTTTAGTGAGCAAGATCATGAAACAATTGGCATTTCCTACCCAATATTAAACTATACTCAAAATGTGGTAGCCGCATTAACTGTAAGCGGTCCTAATACAAGAATGCAGAATAGAATTGAAGAGATCAGCAAAAAAACAAAAGAAACGGCTAGGAGTATTTCACTTCAGCTCGGTCATTCGGAAAAAGCTTAATTTACTCAATGACGGCTTTGGTTAGCAAAAAAGGTTTTATGAGGCTTATTTTGCAGTCTAAACAATGTTTTACTTTTTAAATAACCCTTCACTATACCAATAATCGTTTAAAAACAGCACAAGTTGATGTGCTGTTTTATTTGCGTTTTACTTTAATAAAGCTGAAAGCGGATCATTTATCAAGCTTAAATATGAGTCTAGTATCTGGAGGCTCTCTGATGCTCTTGCTCTAGGGTATCGTGGTCTTATATGATAACAGACTCGTTCAGGTGGTGGGTCTTCTAAATAATATATTGAAAAATTCCCCACCGTTACAAAGTGATTAGCTATAGATAAAGGAACAATTGCCCATTTTCCAGGAATCTCTAATAAAGTGAGTAGATGGCCAGCTGAATCAACACGAATACCTGAAAATTCCTTTTCTTCTCTAGTCCGGTCAAACCAAGCTCTAAACGATGGACTCCAATCTATGTATAGTTGATCGGACATATTTAATGATTGAAAGTCAATGGTGTTATTAAGGGCGAGGGATGACTGTTTTTTTCTAACAACTACCATAGGTTCGGAAAAAAACTTTTTTATAATCATGTCAGGCATTGGTTTTTCAAAAAGAGCAAAGGCAATGTCAATCTTACCTTGTTCTAAAAGGGAATAAAGTTCTACTCCCTGATGAGTTCTAAGCCTTAATTCTATACTATCCGAATGCTGATGTAACGCGTAGTAAACGGGTGGCATGATATAAGTATGAATACTATCTACAGCACCGATCGTTAGTTTTTGTTTTTTTGTGCTTTCACCTAAAAGTTTCGTTTCTTGAATGAGATCTTCCCATTTTCTAGCAATCTTTAAAAATTCCTCTCCATCGGCTGTTAAGGATAATGACCTTATTCCTCTTCCACGATCAATTAAGCTTATGCCAATTGACTTTTCGAGTTGAAGAAGTCGATGACTGAGGGTGGATTGCGATATAAAAAGAGAATTGGCAGCATCTGTTAGGCTTCCATGGCGTACAACGGCTAAAAACGATTCAATTCCAATTGAATCCACTATATCACCACCTCCTATATCTATTTTTTGGATATTATAACGAAAAATATTAAATATTACAATTTATTCATCAAGAATTAGTTAATTATATTTAAAGAATCATTAAAACTTAGCTTAAATGCTTACTAAAATTAATATCTAATTTTTCGATATTAAGATGCTAATAGTTCCATTTTACAAATAATATGAAAATTTATATTATTTAATTAAGAAGAAAATCTAAGATCTAATAAGGACAAAATGAACTCATTTCTTATTCTAGGTTCGTGGGTGACTATTTCGTTGTAATAAAAAAAGTACAAATACTTGGAGGGTGGAAAGTGAAACAACAAACTGAGCTATCGTGCATTATTGGAGGTCAACAAGGAGAAGGAATTGAAAGTGTCGGTGAAATTTTAGCAAAAGCGATGGGACGTGTCGGTTATTATACGTTCGGTTCGAGAACCTTTTCATCTCGTATTAAGGGTGGACACACTGACTTCAATTTACGCATCAGCAAAGAATATGTCTATAACACCTCTGAACAATCTCATATAATTTTTGCTTTTGACAAAGAAACAATTCAACTTCATCAAGATTCACTAGTAGAAAACGGAATTATACTTGTAGATCCTAAAACCGTTAATTTGAATGAAATCGAACTCCGTCAAGGGATCCATGCTTTTGAATTTCCTTTTAGTGAATTGGCAACGGAGATTGGCAGTACGTTGATGAAAAACATTGTTGCAGTTGGTGCTGCTTGTGCCCTGTTGAATCAACCCCTTGAAGTTTTTGAACAGGCTATCTCTGAACAGTTCAAGAAAAAAGGGGATTCAGTTGTAGAAAAAAATGTTCATGCTGTTAGAAAAGGCTATCAATATTTGCTGGAATTGATGGATGTAAGATTTTCGCTTGAACAGGCAATACCGGGGCAGCGTATCTTCCTCTCAGGTAATGATGCAATTGCGCTTGGGGCGATTTTGGGCGGGTGCCGTTTTATGGCAGGTTACCCCATTACTCCTGCATCCGAGGTACTAGAAAATTTAATGAGGTTAATCCCAAAATACGGCGGAGTAGTAGTGCAGGCTGAAGATGAACTAGCATCTGCTGCTATGATCATCGGCGCAGGTTATGCCGGAACCCGTGCGATGACGGCTACCGCAGGACCAGGTCTTTCTTTGATGCAAGAAGCGATCGGTTTGGCTGGAGCGACTGAGATTCCGATTGTAATTGTTGACTGCCAGCGCGGTGGCCCAAGTAGCGGTATGGCTACTAAGATTGAGCAAAGTGATTTAAATGCAATGATCGGTGGATCGCATGGCGAGTCACCGCGAATTGTCTTGGCACCTAGTTCAGTGGAAGAGGCGCTTTTGGTTATGCCCAAAGCTTTTAATCTAGCCGAAAGGTTTCAATGTCCAGTTTTTATCGCTTCTGATTTAATGATTGCAACTTCAAAGCAATCCTTTGATATCCCCGATTTCAGTCAAATTGAAATAAATCGTGGAAAGTTGATTAGCAATGAAGAACTTTTTGGAAGTGAGGAACCAATATACAAGCGATTTGCTCCAACTGAGGATGGTATTACCCCTAGAAGTATTCCTGGTCAAAAGAAGGGAATGCATCACGTAACAGGTATTGAACATGGCCCAACCGGACATCCGAGTGAAAATCCTGATAATAGGATAGCTCAAGTAAATAAAAGGATGAAAAGATTACAAAATGTACCGCAAGACGATGCCATTAAATATGAAGGAGAAGAAAAAACAGACATATTATTAGTTGGTTTTGGTTCCACATATGGCGCTATTCGTGATGCTAGAAAGCAGATTGAAAAATTGAGGGTTAAAGTGGGGCATGCCCATATTCGTATGGTACATCCATTACCGATTACTGAATTATCCCGATATTTAGATCAATCATCGGTCATTATTGTAATTGAGCAAAACTCAACTGGACAGTTGGCAAACATTATCAAACAGCATGCTGATGTCAATTCAAAACTATACAGTTGCTTAAAATATAATGGTGTTCCTTTTTCCAGTTCAGATATTATTTCGTTTTATAAGAATTTGGAAGTCCCGAATTTAACTTCAGTAGGAGTTGATATATAAAAATGGTCACATTAAAAGATTATCGTGTGGATATAAAACCAAACTGGTGCCCAGGATGTGGTGATTTTTCGGTTTTAGCTGCTATCCAAAAAGCTGCTGTAAATTTAAAAATCGAACCTGAAAATTTCGTTCTTCAATCTGGAATTGGTTGTTCCGGAAGGATTTCAGGCTATCTTAATGTGTATGGCATGCACTCGATGCATGGACGTGCCATAGCCGTGGCTCAAGGTGTAAAATTAGCCAACAGAGACCTGACAGTGGTTTGTGCAGGGGGAGATGGAGATGGTTTTGGGATTGGAGGTAACCATTTTGTCCATGCTGCCAGACGGAATATTGACATTACGTATGTTGTTATGGATAACCAAATATATGGGTTAACCAAAGGTCAGATGTCTCCAACAAGCCCTAGTGGGTTTATAACTAAATCAAGCCCAGATGGAAATCCAGAAATCCCAGTATCTCCGATTCAAGTAGCTCTAGCTTCAAATGCCAGTTTTATCGCTCAAGGATTTTCAGGAGATATCAAACATATTACTTCATTAATTGAACAAGGGATACGGCATAAGGGATTTGCCTTCATTAATATTTTCAGTCCTTGCGTGACGTTTAATAAAGTTTTTACTTATGATTGGTTTAAACAAAATTTGCAGAATGTTGATAAAGAAGAAAATTATGATTCATCTAACCGAATCAAAGCATTCGAAAAAGTAGAGCAAACTGGTGGTTTTGTTACGGGTGTTATTTACCAAAAGGAACGGAAGGAATATGTAGAATCTTTACCAGGAAACTCAGGAAAAGAGAGTTTAATAAAGCAAGATCTTTCATTAACTGACAATCAAATTCAAAGTTTGATGCAAAAGTATATGTAGTGTTCCTTTTCTTATTTTGAGAATCACAGATTGTTAAAATGCAAATATCTTTTTTGAAATAAAGTGTCTCTTAATATAGAAGGTTATTTTTCACGATAGGGGGAGAAATTGTTGGAAGCACTTAGTGGCATTAAAGTACTTGACTTATCAAGATTGTTGCCCGGACCTTACTGTTCATTAATGTTAGCTGATTATGGTGCAGAAGTGGTCAAGGTTGAAGAACCAGGATTTGGTGACTATATACGTTGGGGAAATCCAGCCATTGAAGGGATTGGAGCAAGGCATCTGACAATTAATAGAAATAAGAAAAGTGTCGAACTGAATTTGAAGACAGAAGAAGGGAGAGAGATTTTCAAAAAAATGGCAGAGGATGCTGATGTCATTTTAGAAAGTTTCCGTCCAGGGGTCATGGAGCGTTTAGGGATTTCCTATGATGAAATTGCAAAGATAAATGAAGGTATTATTTATTGTTCCTTAACAGGCTATGGCCAGACTGGACCTTATCGACATCTTCCTGGTCATGATATGAACTATATAGGCTATAGCGGAGTCTTAGGTTTGATCGGACAAAAAGATGGAAAACCTGTTGTTCCCGGCGTCCAAATCGCAGATATCGGAGGAGGGGCATTAATGGCCTTATCCGGAATTTGTATGGCACTATTTCATAAAGAACGTACAGGGAAAGGTCAACATATTGATGTATCCATGATGGATGGTGCTGTTTCATGGTTGTATGCTTCAGCATCCGAATTTTTCGCTTCGGGCACAGTTCCAGAAAGAGGGAAAACAAGACTTTCTGGAAAGTTTGCTTGCTACGATGTGTATGAAACGAAAGATGGCAAATATCTATCTGTAGGAGCTTTAGAAGATAAATTTTGGAAGCGTCTATGTGAACTCATATGCAAACCTGAATGGATTCCGCTTAAGGATGAACCCGAAGAAGTTCAAGTATACTTACGTGCTGAAATGACTGAATTATTCAAAAGTAGGAATCAAAGAGATTGGTTGGAACTTTTACAAAAAGAAGATACATGCGTGGGACCTGTATATGATTTAGATGAAGTTTTCTCGGATCAGCAGCTTCTTGAAAGAGAAATGATTATGGAGATGAATCATCCAGTAGCCGGTACCATTAAGCAACTTGGCTTCCCGATTAAATTCTCACAAACACCTGGAAAAATACACTCTCATGCGCCGATGCTCGGAGAACATACTGAAGAAGTCCTTTCAAAATTAAATTATTCAAGTGAATCAATCGAACAGCTTAGAGAAAAAGGTGTGATAGGGAAGAGCATTCATGTAGTTAAAGAATAAGGATGAGTATGTTTTAAGTTTGCTAGAAAAAATAAGGAGTGTGCATTGTGGCATACGTTAATTGGAAACGAGTCGGGACGAAAAAAAATATTGCAGAAATTACTTTAGATCGCCCAGAAGCAAGAAATGCTTTTAATTCAAAAATGGCTGAAGAAATACTTGAAATTTGTAAAAATATAGACAAAAGTGATGTTCGCGTTGTATTACTTACTTCAAGTAATCAGAAATCCTATTGTTCAGGTGCCGACTTGAAAGAGAGAAATAACATGACAGAATCAGAGTGGAAGAATCAGCATGAACTGTTTGAGAAAATGTTTAATAGTATAGCAGATATGAAACAGCCAGTAATAGCTGTTATTGATGGTTATGCACTGGCAGGTGGATTTGAAATGGCATTAAATTGTGACATGATTATCGCAGCCAGGTCAGCAACATTTGGGCTGCCAGAAGTCACTCGTGGAATAATGCCAGGGTGTGGGGGGACTCGGCTCCTTTCAAAACGAATTGGGATCCATCGGGCTAAAGAGTGGCTTTGTACGGGAAGATTCATTACAGGAGAAGAAGCAGATAAAGCAGGTTTTCTGAATCGACTTACTGAATCTGATGATTTATATAATCAAGCATTAGAGTTAGCAGAAACAATTGCTAGGAATGCCCCTATAGCGGTTCAAAGCTGTAAAGCATCGGTAGAAGAGCTATTCAGTATGACTGATAAGGAAGCTAGAATAAAAGAAATTGATTACTATAATCGTTGTGTAGACACGGAAGATCGGTTCGAAGGTGTCCGTGCATTTGCAGAAAAGCGAGCTCCTCAGTTTGTGGGAAAATAGTTTTGATAGTGTTGAAAAATAGGATAATAAAATTAACGAATCGACTGGAGGAATAAATATGAGTCATGCTACTTTAAACGAAAGAGATACATTTCACGAAGAATTAAGGCAAAGTGTAAGAGCTGTTTGCCGAAAATACCCAGATGAGTATTGGAGAAAACTGGATCAAGAAATGGCCTATCCTGAAGAATTTGTCAATGAAATTACGAGAAATGGCTTTCTAGCTGCCCTTATCCCAGAAGAATATGGTGGATCAGGACTAGGAATTACAGAAGCTTCTATTATTTTGGAAGAAATTAACCGCTC
Organism: Bacillus sp. JJ1532; assembly: GCF_036965085.1. Classification (NCBI taxonomy): domain Bacteria; kingdom Bacillati; phylum Bacillota; class Bacilli; order Caryophanales; family Bacillaceae; genus Bacillus; species Bacillus sp. JJ1532. The sequence goes on along the minus strand of NZ_JBALOW010000002.1, from coordinate 87,540 downwards.
TGGTGGAAATGCAGGAGCTTGTCACGCTCAAATGTATACAATGGGTACTCTTCTTCGTCATGGCAGCCCAGAACAAAAATCGAATTATTTGCCGAAAATTGCAGATGGGTCTTTAAGGCTACAGGCATTTGGCGTCACCGAACCAAATACTGGGACAGATACAACGAAACTGAAAACTTTTGCAGAGCGCAGAGGAGATAAATATATCGTTAATGGCCAAAAGGTATTTATTTCACGTGCAGAGTATTCAGATTTAATGCTTTTACTAGTTCGTACAACACCATTAGAAAAAGTAGAAAAGAAAACGGAAGGGCTTTCAGTATTACTAGTTGATTTAAATCAAGCGGTTGGAAATGGTTTAACGATCAAACCTATTCGTACGATGATGAACCATGCGACAACGGAGTTATTTATTGAAGAACTAGAGGTTCCAGTTGAAAATCTTATTGGTGAAGAAGGAAAAGGCTTTAAATATATATTAGACGGTATGAATGCTGAGCGTATTTTGATAGCTGCCGAATGTATTGGAGATGGGCGATGGTTCATTGAACGTGCAACAAATTATGCAAAAGAGAGGGTTGTTTTTAACCGTCCAATCGGGCAAAACCAAGGAATTCAATTTCCGATTGCTCGTGCTCATGTGAATGTTGAAGCAGCAGATCTTATGCGTTTCAAAGCAGCAGCAATGTTTGATTCAGGTGAAAAGTGTGGGGCAGAGGCAAATATGTCAAAGTTACTGGCTGCTGATGCGTCATGGGAAGCTGCGAATACTGCCCTTCAAACTCACGGCGGTTACGGGTTTGCTGAAGAGTATGATGTTGAGCGTAAATTCAAAGAAACTCGTTTATATCAGGTAGCTCCTATTTCAACCAATTTAATTCTATCTTTTGTCTCTGAACATGTACTTGGGTTACCAAGATCTTACTAATTCAGGAGGCTGGTCTATTGATTATTCCAAAGGAAGTTGAAGTGATAGAAGTCGGACCGCGTGATGGGTTACAAAATGAGCTAATCGCGATTTCTACAGAAAAAAAGAAAGAACTTATTACACGGCTAGCTAAATTAGGATTTTCTCGTATGGAAACAACAGCCTTTGTCCATCCTAAGTGGGTTCCGCAAATGTCTGATTCTGAAGAAATTGCTCACTTTTGTAATGAAATTGGGATTACATATATTGCTTTAACCCCGAATCTAAAAGCTTTGGAAAGAGCAATTGCAGCATGTGTTCCTCAAGTAGCTGTTTTTATTGGTGCCAGCTCTGCTTTTAATAAAAAAAATATTAATAAAACTACTGCAGAATCGTTAGCTGAATGTGAGCCATTGTTTGCGAAGGCGAAAGAACATGGAATGTTTATTCGAGCCTATATTTCAATGGCGTTCCATTGCCCATTTCAAGGCCGAGTTTCATTTGAAGAAGTCCAAAATGTTTGCGATCGCTTTATTCAATTAGGTGCCGATGAAATTGATGTCGGTGATACAAATGGCCAAGCTGATCCGAATCTTGTTTATAATCGCTTTTCAAAATTAAAAGATATTTATCCTGATGCTACATTTGTGGGGCATTTCCATGATACGAGAAAGATGGCCTTAGCGAATACAATTGCTGCCATGCAAGCAGGCATAACGAAATTTGATAGCTCAGTTGGGGGGCTTGGAGGCTGTCCATATTCACCTGGTGCAACGGGAAATGTAGCAACTGAGGAATTAGTCGACATGCTGTCTCGTATGGGGTGCGACACAGGGATTGAATATGAGAAAATTGAAAAAATCGGCCATTTTGCTAAAAGCCTTTCGAGCCGTTTAAATTGATCCAGAAATTTTTATAACGAAAGACTTTTTTGCGAAGGAGGGGGCTATGGATGTATAACAATGACTGGAAAAGTCATTATCAAAACCGACTAAGTAGTGCAGGTGAATCGATTTTATCTATACAGTCATTTCAAAAGGTATTTTTGGCCCCTTTTTGTAATGAACCACAAACACTTGTTGAAGAAATAGTACATCAAAAGAGTCGTTTACAGGATGTAACTCTTTATAACATAGTAGTTGGCAGTAAGTGTCACTATGCAGATGAGGATTCATCTGCATCATTTAATGTTCGTACATTTTTAGCTTCGCCATTATTAAAAAGTAGTTTTTCTCAAGGCAGAAGCGACTATATACCGGTTAATCTTTCTGAAATTCCAAGATGGATTGAAGAGAATCCAATCGATGTTGCACTAATTCAAATATCCCCACCTAACGAAAATGGATATTGCAATCTAGGATTGTCAGTAGATGTCGTACAGGCATTAATCAAGAACGCTAAATATGTCATTGCAGAAGTTAATAGTCAGCTGCCAATAACTTTTGGAAACACATTTGTTCATGTGTTAAATATTGATCGCTTTGTTCCATCATCACGTCCGTTACTTTCAATACCGAGCAGTAAATCAACAGATGTTGAAAAAGCTATTGGAGAATTTGTAGCTGAGCTCATACCGAACTATTCGACTATTCAAGTCGGTATCGGTAGTGTTTCCGATAGTATTTTGCGATCCCTTCGCATAAAAAAGGGATTAGGTGTTCATTCAGGTTCAATTACAGATCCGATTATGGAATTAATGAAACTAGGTGTAGTAACAAATGAAAAAAAAGCAATTAATAAGTATAAAACAGTTTGTACGACACTAACAGGAACGGAAAAGTTGTATCAATTCGCCCATCAAAATCCATCTATAGAATTATACCCAACGGATTATACACATAATCCATCCGTTCTAGCCCAACTTGAAAAATTCCATTCTATCAATTCTGCATTGGAAGTCGATTTATATGGTCAGATAAACGCTGAGCAGGTAGGGCCCTACCCTGTTGCTGGGGTGGGGGGACAAATGGACTTTATTAAAGGATCTCGTCTTTCAGCAGGGGGGAAAGCAATTATCGCACTCCCTTCAACAGCAAAAAAAGGAAAATATTCTCGTATAAAGGTCTCGGTTCCATATGTCACTTCTATAAAATCAGAAATTGATTATGTTGTGACCGAATATGGCGTAGCTTCATTATTCGGTAAATCACTTAAAGAACGATCTAAAGAATTGCTTCGTATTGCACACCCAGACTTTCGAGAAGAACTTTCATATGGATTTGAGAAAAATAGTCTCGGTGTGTAGAACAATGTATAGATTTTGAGTTTAAATCATAAACGAGGAGAGTTATGAATAAATATTTATGTCCTTTTAAATGAACGTTTGATACAGAAGAGAAAATAAATGTAAATAATGGATTGGTTGATAAAGGTGGGGCAGAATTTATCATAAACCCGTATGATGGATATGCCGTTGAAGAAGCGATTATATTAAAAGAAAATCATGGAGGAAATGTAACAGTCATCACAATTGGTAATGAAGAGGCAGAATAAGAACTACGGACAGCTCTTGCTATGGGTTATGATCAAGCTAACTTGAAAGAAAATGCTCCTAATTCTTAATGTGAAGCCCCCAAAATTATCAAAATAGTGTTAAAACTTTCAATGAGCAATCGTTATGATGGGAAAGAGGTATTAATTACAGGTGCAGGATCTGGTTTAGGACAAGCATCAGCTTTACAAGTAGCAAAATAAGGAGGAAAACTTTCACTCGTTGATTTAAACGCCGCTTCATTAGAAGAAACAAAAGGTAAAGTGTTAGAAGTTGCGCCAAACGCAGAGGTGTTGCTAATCACTGCGAATGTGGCAGATGAAAAAGCAGTTGAAAACTATGTAAATGAAACCGTTGAGAAATTTGGGAAAATCGATGGTTTCTTCAACAACGCAGGGATCGAAGGAAAACAAAACCTCACAGAGGATTTTGGCATCGATGAGTTCCAAAAAGTAGTGAATGTCAACTTAAATGGTGTGTTTTATGGCTTGAAACATGTATTGAAAGTCATGAGAGAACAAGGGTTTGGCTCTATCGTTAATACTGCATCTGTTGGTGGTATTCGTGGGGTAGGAAACCAGTCTGGTTATGCAGCTAGTAAACACGGCGTTGTCGGATTAACAAGAAACTCTGGGATTGAATACGGTCAATACGGAATCAGCATCAAAGCCATTGCACCAGGAGCTATCATGACACCGATGGTCGAAGGTTCATTAAAACAAATGGATCCTGACAACTGGGAAGAGGTAGGGAAACAATTTGTTGAGCCAAACCCGATGAAGCGATTCGGTCAACCGGAGGAAGTTGGTTACTTGGTGGCATTCCTGCTATCTGATCAAGCCAACTTCATCAACGCAACCGTTATTCCAATCGATGGCGGCCAATCTTATAAATATTAAGAAGTGCGGAGATGGTTCACCTTAGCAACTGCAGAAGAAATTGCAGATATAATGGTATTTTGTCATCTGAAAACGCATCATTTATTAGTGGGTTCTAAATCTGTTATGAAACAACTAATTTTATGGAAATTAAGTACCAAAGGATTGAAGAACTTCTTCAATCCTTTTCGGCAACTTCTCGTATACACGAAGGCCAGAGTATGTAAAATTTTTGCTCTATCTCTTCAATACTTTTCCTCTGGATTTGATCCTATTCTTTTGATGTTTTTCTTCCATAATATAATTAGAAGATCTTCAAATTCCTCCTCCGGATTATGATCTTTTAAGATTACATTAACTTGATTAATCGGGAATTTGAGAGAATAGAAGACAACAGAAAAATGAATATAAAAAAAAATCCAACTTATCTGTTATAATAAATTTTAAAAATAATACTGGAAGTTTAAAGATAGTTCTAGAGGAGGGCACAATTTGTTTGATTTTCAAAAAATAAATGATAAGTTCCTTTGGGTCCCTGATTTAGATTCTTTTAATAATTTCAAAGAGAAATTAGAACCATCTTCTAAATTACCGGAAATCTGCTTTTTTGGTATCCCTACAATGGATACTGTGGAGTTTGCTCGATTGAACAAAGAACAAAAACAAATGACCTCCTTAGAGCTAATGAAATGCTCGATTGTAGATGTTGAATTACTGCCCCAATGGATTGAAAAAAGTGAATTTTTTGAGGTCACTGTTCTTAGGATTAATGGTAAAGTCTCTGGATGGATGGAGACAACAGCTTTACTTTCTACTATTTATGTCCAGGAGCGGGAAAAAAATAGACTTCAACAAATTGAAATTGAAGAAAAAAACTTAGATCTAAAATCAATTTTTGAAACCACATTTGATGAAATTTTTGTAGCGGATAGCAATGGTATTACACTGAAGGTTAGTTCAGCACTTGAGAAGATTTTAGGAATCAAGGCTGAAAACATTATAGGAAAATCTGTTTATGAGCTTGAAAAAGAGAGAATATTTAACCCTTCAGTGACTAGACTTGTTCTTGAAAGTAAAGAGAAGGTCTCGGTTATACAAAAAACAAATAATGGAAGAATTCTTCTGGCAACAGGGGTACCGATAAAAGACAAGGATGGTCGTATTTTGCGTGTTGTTAGCGGTTCAAGAGATATTACGGAGATAGAGAGACTGCAAAAAGAGCTGGCTGAAACCCGATCCCTAATTAAGTGGTATAAGAAGCAATTAGATGATGTCACGCCAAATACTACGGGAAAAATAATATACCAAAGTCCCCAAATGGAAAGATTAATGGAGCAAGCAAAAAGAGTAGCTGAAGTAGACTCTACTGTGCTCATTACTGGGGAATCAGGTGTTGGAAAGGAAGGCTTAGCGGAATTTATACATCTTAATAGCAGCAGGTCGGACAAACCGTTTGTAAAAATTAATTGTGGCAGCATATCTGAATCATTAATTGAATCTGAACTGTTTGGATATGAAAGAGGAGCATTCACTGGAGCTTCTAAAGATGGAAAAATAGGTCTAATTGAGGCATCTCATCAGGGCACCTTATTCTTAGACGAAATAGGAGAGCTTCCTTTGAATTTTCAAGTAAAGCTTCTTCGAGTTCTTCAAGAAAGAGAAATTACTCGAGTTGGAAGTACGGTAGCAATAAAAGTTGACATTAGAATCATTGCAGCAACAAATAGGGATTTGATTAAGGAAATTGAAAAAGGAACTTTTCGGGAAGACCTATATTATCGATTGAATATTATTCCAATGCATCTCCCTCCATTAAGGGAACGAAAAGAAGATATTGTCCCCTTAATACATTACTTTCAAGGAGTGTATAATGCCCGATATCATCTAAATAAACAATTTTCAAATCAAGTTATTCATAGGTTACTTTCTAATCCGTGGAATGGAAACATTCGAGAATTAAAAAATACAATTGAAAGACTTATCGTTTTATCAGACGGCCAGTTGATAAAAATAGAGGATTTACCTTTATCTTTGAATCCAAAAGAAAAGGTTAGCGCAGAGAATGCTATTGAGGTAAGAGAACTATTGCCACTTAAAACAGCAAAGACCTTATTAGAAAAAAAGATTATGGAACTAGCTACTCAAAAATACTCCACCATTAGTGAAATCGCAAAAGTATTAGAAGTTAATCAATCAACTATTAGTAGGATTGTTAAAAAAGTCCAATGCAAAAATGCATAATGTGTATGCAAAAAAACATATCACAAATCGCTCTAAATTTGCGGAATATTTTAAATATAACAAAATCAACATGCGATTTTGCATAAACGTTTATTAGGAAAAAGCAAGAGATCCCTCAATCTCTTGCTTTTTCTTAATTGGCACAGTACTTGCAAGTATTATTAACAAACGTCATAAACAGGGAGCTGATTTTAATCATTGTTAACTAATTATAAAGTTGGAGTTGTTCAAATGTCATGCGTATTAGGTGATAAAGCTGCAAATATGGAGAAAGTCATGCTCTATATTAAACAAGCAATTGATCAAGGGGCAAAGCTCATTGTACTTCCTGAGCTATTCTCTACAGGTTACTGTGTTGAGGACTTAGATTTAAAACTAGCTGAAACTTTAAATGGCGAGACTATTAGTAATTTACTTAATGTATCACAAGAGAACGATATTTATATTGCAGGAGCAATTATCGAAAAAGGGAATGAGCATGGAAGGCTATTTGATACTGCATTTCTTGTTGGTCCAGAAGGATTAATTGGTCATCATAGGAAGATACACCTTTGGAACGGAGAAAAGGACCGATTTCTAAAAGGGGATGATTACTCAGTATTTCAAACAAAGTTAGGATCAATAGGGCTACAAATTTGTTATGAAATAGGTTTTCCTGAAGGAGCCCGAATTCAAGCCCTTAAAGGAGCAGATCTAGTACTTTATCCATCTGCGTTTGGGTTACCAAGATTATATGCTTGGGAGATTGCTTCTCGTGCACGAGCTTTGGAAAATGGAATTTTTATTATTGCCGCTAATCGTGCGGGAAGGGATAAAAATGTTGTGTTTGCTGCACATTCAAAAATTATTTCTCCTAATGGTTCTGTTGTTATTACCGCAGGAGAAGAGGAAGGAATTATTATTGGAGAAGTTAATTTAGATTATATAACCCAACAAAGAAATGAGATTCCTTATCTTGAAGACATAGAACAAATCAAAATTCTAAATCATCTTACAGATTGTTTATCATACCGAATTTAAGGGAGGGAAAGATATTGAAAAGTACACGTAAAATGAGCGCCTTTATGATATGTATAACGATTATTTTAGTTTTGTTTATCAGTGCATGCAGCTCTTCTAATACGAGTTCCAATGCCGGAAAAGGCAACTCTACTCTTGAAGCCATTAAAAAGAATGGGAAGGTTACTGTAGGAACCGAAGCTGCATTTGAACCATTTGAATTTATAGAGAATGGAAAAATAGTAGGCTATGGATCTGATATTCTTGCTGTTATTGTAAAAGATTTAAATGTTGAACTCGAGCAACTAGATCTTCCTTGGCAAGGAATTCTCCCAGGGCTTGATGCAAAAAAATTCAATTTTGTGGCAACTTCAGTTTCTATTACGCCTGAACGTGCTGAAAAGTATGACCTGACCGTTCCGATTGCAGATGGTACTTTAGCCGTTCTAAAAAGAAAAGGGGATTCTTCCATACAAAAGCCTGAGGATATAGCAGGAAGAGTAGTTGGAACACAATTAGGATCCGGGCAGTTAAAAGGGTTACAGGCGTACAATGAGGAGTTGAAAAGCAAAGGGGAGGGTGTAAAAGAAATTAAAGAATATGTAGGGTACCCTGAAGCCTATCAGGAACTAGCCACAGGAAGAATTGATGCTGTAATTAATACAAAGGCGAATTTATCAACGATATTGAAAAAGAATCCAGATACTTATGAAATGGTTGATACATTTGGTGAACCGATGTGGTTATCTTGGGCTGTTAGAAAAGGCGACAAGGAACTACTTGAATATCTAAATAGTAAAATTTTGGAGTTGCGTGATAATGGACAATTAGAAGAAATGCAAATGAAATGGTTTGGATTTACGATGGAAATTCCAGATTCCGGCTACCTGCCAGAATAAAGGGTAGGGAGAGGAGCTTATGGATATTAAATTTGAATTAATAATTAATAGTTTACCTATTTTGTTAAAGGGTGCCATGATTACTCTCCAGATGTCAATATTAGCTATAATCTTTGGCACATTATGTGGACTATTGCTAGCCATTTTCTTGCTTAGTAATAACAAGTTTTTAGAAGTTCCTACACGTATATTTATTAATTTAATGAGAGGGATTCCTTTCTTAATTCAGATTTTTATTGTGTATTACAGTTTTTCAAGCTTTGGTATAGAGATCCCAGCATTTGCAAGTGGTGTATTAGCAATGGCCCTCAATACAGCTGCCTTCCAAGCTGAAATCATTAGGGCAGGTATTGAATCCATTCCAAAGGGACAAAGCGAAGCAGCCATCGCCTTAGGTATCTCAAAACGGCAAGCAATGTTGCGAATTATTATCCCGCAAATGTTTGTGAAGATCCTCCCTTCTATTACAAATGAGCTAATTACTTTATTGAAAAACTCATCACTTGTTTCTGTAATTGCTGTAGTTGACCTAACCCGTGTTGGACAGCAGATCGTTAGCACAAGCTACAGTCCGGCAGAAATTTATATTGCTGTAGCATTATTATATTTCCTAATGAATCTAGCCATTTCGCAAGGAGCAAGATTTATAGAGAGAAGAACGGCCATCTATCGCTAGGGAGGTTGAGTAATGTTTTTCGATGTAACGATGGTAACCCGTTATGGCGTAGTCATGTTAGAAGGCTTTCTAACCACTATATATATTTGCTTCATAGGACTTCTGCTTGGATTAGTGTTAGGAGCCGTTGTTTGCTGGATTAAAATGAGGTTTTCTAAATGGGTGGCGGGTTTAGCTAATGTCTATATTGAATTTTTTCGAGGAACCCCCTTTTTAATTCAGCTTTTTCTTTTATATTATGTTGGACCGGTATTTGGTATTGACCTAAGTGCAACGGTAGCAGGAATACTAGGGCTCAGTCTTTACGGTGGGGCCTACTTTGCAGAGATTTTTCGATCTGGGATACAGTCAATTCCTAAAGGACAAACGGAGGCAGCTCGTGCATTAGGAATAGGAGAGAAGGCTGTTTTGGCAAGAATTGTGATTCCGCAAATGTTAGGACTCATAATTGCTCCTCTAACTACCCAAATCATAACACTAGTAAAAGAATCGGCAATTCTTTCAGTTATTACTGTTCAAGAGTTAACGTTTGTCGGACAGCGTGCAATTAGCGAAACATATAATTACGTTGAGGTTTATACGATGGTCGCACTATTATATTGGGCTTTGGTCACCACCTTATCCGGACTATTTAAGAGATGGGAGAGATATTCGACTGAATATATGCGAGTTAAAAAAACCCCCTCTAATGGAATTTTAATTATTAAAAAACAGGATATGAATATTAAAACTTTGTCCTGATGAAAGAAGGGAGAAAAATGTCTGAAATCTTAACGAAGACAGAGGCAATTATAGTAAAAGGCTTAAAGAAATCCTTTGGTCATCAAGAAATATTATCCTGTATTGACTTAAATATTAAACACGGTGAAGTTGTTTGTATTATTGGACCTAGTGGTTCTGGGAAAAGTACACTGTTACGCTGTCTAAACCTATTAGAGAGTCCAACAGGCGGGAATATATGTATAGATGGTGAAGATGTTTTTCCACAAAATTTCACCTCTAGGAAAAATGAAATGAACTTGCGACAAATTCGATCTAAAGTAGGGATGGTCTTTCAACAATTTAATCTTTGGCCACATAAAACCGTCATAAATAATTTAATTGAGGCTCCTTTGCTCGTTCACAAAAAGGATAAAAAACAAGCAGTGGAATTTGCCGAAAAACTATTGAAGAAGGTTGGATTAACCGAAAAGCGTGATGCATACCCTTCTAGTTTATCAGGAGGACAACAGCAGAGGGTTGCGATAGCAAGAGCGCTTGCAATGGAGCCTAAAATCATGTTATTTGATGAACCGACATCTGCACTTGATCCCGAGTTAGTAGGAGAAGTTTTAAAAGTTATGAAGGATCTAGCCTCCGAAGGGATGACGATGATTGTGGTAACCCATGAAATGGGATTTGCTCGTGATGTAGCTGATAGGATTATCTTCATGGATCAAGGAGTTGTAGTGGAGGAAGGGCCACCAGCCGAAATTTTCTCACGTCCAAAAAGTGAGAGATTGCGTCAGTTTTTGACTAGTGTACTAGGAAATTAATAATAACTTTAGTGATTAATAGGAGGAGATAATATGTACGAACAAAATAAACAATATGTAAAACAGAAGTTGAATTTACCATTTACGGGTATTTGCTCCTTTGGAAAGTATCCGATTTGTACAAATCTTGATGAACTGGATGCGGATATTGCTATTATTGGAGTTCCGTATGATATGGGAACGCAATGGCGTTCTGGGACACGCTTTGGACCGCGCAGTATTAGGGAAGGGTCTACCCTTTATAGCTTTGGATTGGAAGGTTCCTACGATCCGGAACGAGACACGATGTTTTTAGCACCACCATTAAAAATTGTTGACTGTGGAGATGTCGATATTGTTCACGGCGATCTTAAACAAAGCTTTGAAAATATTGAACTAGCAATAAGGAAAATCGTATCGAAAGGGGCATTTCCAGTCGTTTTAGGTGGAGATCATTCCATAACAATTCCAGTGGCACAGGCCTTAGATTCACTAGGACCTTTATGCGCTATTCAAATAGATGCTCACCTAGACTGGGCTGACGAGCGATCAGGACAACGGTATGGGCACGGGAGTCCAATGAGACGCATGGCTGAAATGGATCATATAAATGAAATGGCTCAGCTTGGCATTCGTGGAATTGGAAGCAGTAAAAAAGGAGATTTTGATGATGCTAGGGCTTACGGAAGTGTCATTTTAAGTCCAAAAGAAATAAGGAAAATAGGGATTGAAGGTGTTTTAAGTAAAATTCCTAAAGGTGGTCGCTACTTCCTAACAATGGATATAGATGGCTTGGATCCATCACTTTGTCCGGGAACAGGCACTCCATCACCGGGTGGTTTGTATTACGATGAGGTAAACGAATTGTTAGAGGCAATTTCAAATCATGGGGATGTAGTAGCATTTGATCTCGTAGAAGTTGCCCCTTCCTATGATCCTACTGGAATGACAGGCCAAACAGCAGCACGGATCATTCTCGATCTTATGGGATTCATCACTAAAAAATGGGAGAATCAAAATAGCAAAGTAGCGGTGAGTGAAACTATAGATGCATGAAGGTGAGGGAAATGAATTGGAAAAAAGAGAATTTTTAATACCAGGTGGTACAGGTCGTTCTTTTATAATAAAAAAAGGTGAATTTTTGAAAGTTATAGACGTAGAAGGGAAGCAAGTCGCTGACTTCATTGCCATAAGTTTAGATAAAAGGGATGAGTACTTATCTACTGCACATACTCGTACAATGAATGGAAGACTCTTCGTTACGAAGGGTGATAAGTTGTTTAGTAATTATCGTCATGCCCTTTTAGAAATGGTAGAAGATACTATTGGCGTGCATGATACTCTTTATCCTTGTTGTGATCCACAACGCTATAAATTAGATTTTAACGTTGAAAATCATAAAAATTGCCGGGATAATTTTGCGGAGGCTCTCAAAGAATACGAGATTGTTTATGGATATATACCAGACCCGCTTAATTTATTCCAAAACTCTCCAATAAATCACGATGGCACCTTTGCTGCTATAGTTGAACCAGAATCAAAACCTGGAGACTATGTAGTATTTAAAGCCTTATCAGACTTGATTATTGGAATCTCTGCTTGTCCACAGGATATGGTACCAACAAATGGATATAGTATTACAGATATTAAAGCGGAGATTTTGAACTCTATTTGAAAATAGTAGACATGGCTTTTGTAATAGAAAAAAGAATCACGTATAGGTGTATCGTGATTCTTTTCCCTTTTCTAGTCTGAAATTTATTCTTAGAAACCTCGTACAATCCTTATTCATATTGTTCAGGTACTCCACCTTTGTGTGATATATGCATTGGAGTCTTTGAGGAAACCATTTGAAAGGAGACTTTAAAGTTTAAATAAAATCTATTAATCAATGAGATATTTTTTAAACTTTAAGAAAAATGAACAAGATGAAAAATAAAAAAGTTGTAATTCTTAGTATTGGTGGGACAATAGCAAGTAAAATAAATCCTGATACTGGCCTATTAACCGCGGGTGTTCTAACTGGTGAAGAGTTATCACAAATGTGTAACCTTCCACCTAATATAAATGTTGAAGTTATATCAGTTTTTCAAATACCTAGCAATCATATGACGTTTGGACATCTAGAAATATTAAAGGACAAAATTGAGAAGGTATTTGAATGTGAAGATGTTGGTGGTGTGGTAATAACTCATGGAACTGATACATTGGAAGAAACTGCGTATTTTTTAGATTTGGTAATTGCCGATGATAGACCAGTAGTCATAACTGGATCACAAAGAGGACCTGCTGCAATAGGAACTGATGCATTTGTTAACTTGCGACAATCTATTTTGCTCGCTGCCCATTTTGAATGCCGGGGATTAGGTACCATTGTTTTGTTTAATGAACGTATTTATTCTGGACGATATGTACAGAAAGTGCATGCATCCAATTTAAACGGTTTTACTTCCTATGGTTTTGGTTATTTAGGAATTGTGGATCAGGAGAAAATATATATTTATCAAAAGCCTGTGAAAAGAGAAGTATATAGAATAAGAGAAAGTTTGCCAAATATAGAGATTGTTAAATGTTTCTTAGGATCTGATGGGAAATTTATTGACTGTGCTGCAGACTATGGAGCTAAAGGGATTATTATTGAAGCCCCAGGCAGAGGGCATGCACCACCGTTTATCCTAGAAAGCGTAAAGAGAGCAATTGCAAAAGGAATCTACGTACTCCTTACAACCAGTGCCGAGGAAGGCGAAGTAAAGATGGTCTATGACTTCCCCGGAAGTGCTTGGACTTTACAGAATGAAGGAGTCTTATTAGCTGGTGATTATGATAGCAAAAAAGCTCGGATTAAATTAGCAGTAATACTAGCTGCTGGAATTGAAAATGTTCATGAAGGTTACTTTCAACAATAAAATTATATGTCTTAACTATAATATTGGAAAATTTCCATCTAAGAAATAATATTTTTGAAAGCTACTCAGTATATAGAGGTAAAAATAAGTGAAAGGACTAGCAAATAAATCATCTGCTAGTCCTTTTTAGTTAATCTCTCCCCAACTTTTGTAAACTGAGTAAAACAACGCCGCAAATCGAAGCTATAGTAGAAATGCTTTTGAACAGTTTTATATAAACTAATGGAGAAGGATAATGTAAAGTTTTAGAATATTAAATATAATAGATAAATAAATCAATCAAAACTGTATCTGTAGGGGTATTTATTTCATGGAGGTTTAATAACATGCATTATGACGTAATTGTAATTGGAGCAGGTTCAATGGGGATGGCAGCAGGTTATTTTTTATCAAAGGGTGGAAAAAGAACTCTATTAATAGATTCTTTTAACCCTCCACATAACAAGGGAAGTCACCATGGAGACACTAGAATTATTAGGCATGCTTATGGAGAAGGGGAAGATTATGTTCCGTTAGCTCTCAAAGCTCAAGAATTATGGCATGACTTAGAGAATGTTACTGGAAAACAATTGTTTCTCCAGACAGGAGTTCTAAACGCTGGTAATGAAAAATCGGATTTCATCCAAAACATCATCTCTAGTTCAAAGAGATATACGTTACCACTTGATGTTCTAGATTCAAGTGAAGTGAATAAGCGTTGGCCTGGTATCACTTTACCTAACGATTTCGTTGGGTGCTTTGAACCAACATCAGGAGTGCTAAAATGCGAGGAATGTATTGATGCATACAGGGATCTTGCTGAGCTGCATGGAGCTACCGTCTTAACAAACAGTAAAGTGAAAGAAATAGAAGTTCATGACAAAAAAGTAACGGTAAAGACCGAGGAACAGACTTTTTACTCTGAGGCATTAGTCGTTTCAGCAGGGGCATGGTCAAGCAGTCTCCTTACCATGTTAGATTTGAACCTTCCTCTTAAACCGGTAAGAAAAACATTTGCATGGTTCGATGCTAATGAATATTTATATAATCATCGAGATTTTCCCGCTTTTGCATTTGAGACATCTCAAGGCCTTTATTATGGCTTTCCAAGCATCAATGGTTCTGGATTAAAAGTAGGTCGCCATGATGGAGGAGAAGAAATAAATCCAGATGAATCCATACTAGGATTTGGTGAAATAGAGGAAGATGAAGCAGATTTAAAACAATTTTTGAATGACTATATGCCTTCTAAACAACAGTTGAAGTATGGTAAAACATGTATGTATACACTTACTCCTGATGAAAATTTTATTATCGATTTGCATCCTACATATCCAAACGTGGCAATTGCTTCAGGTTTCTCAGGGCATGGCTTTAAATTTAGCAGTGTTGTTGGTCATATTTTAAGTGAATTAATTATTTCTGGGAAGACAGAACAAAATATTTCTCCATTTTCAATCAATCGATTTAAAGAGAACTGCTTTTACTAGCTAGCAAAATAAATTAGATATGAATCCATTTTGATCAGTCTTTTTATCAAAATGGATTCTTTTTTTCATTAATATATTGATTTATGTAGTGTTTTTTTGAATGTGTGCCTGGCATAAGTGAAGACTCTAGGGTTCAAGTCCTGAATAGTGAAGGCAGTAGTAATGGTAGAGTTGGGAAAAATATTAAAACAAAAGTCACTTTCTTTGATTTATCTAAAAATTAGAGTTACAATTGCTTTGAATTAAAAATAATTTAATTCAAAGCAATTAGCCAATAATACGAACTCAGGGGGAATGCATGATGGAAAGACTATCAGAAAAAGTTGCTGTCATTACTGGTGGAGCAGGTGGCATAGGCAAAGTAGCAGCCGAAAGATTCCTAAAAGAAGGTGCTAAAGTAGTTTTAGTAGATTTATTTGAAGAATCCCTTCTTAAAGCAAAAGATGAACTAGCCTCACTTGGTGAAGTTCTTACAGTTCAAGCGGACGTTTCAAAAGAAACTGATGTAGAAAACTATGTTAAAAAAGCACTTGAGCACTTTGGAAAAATCGATGTATTCTTTAACAATGCCGGAATCGAAGGAAAAGTAGCACCTCTTGTGGATCAAAAAATTGAGGATTTCGATAAAGTAATGAGCGTCAATGTACGTGGAGTATTTTTAGGATTGAAATATGTTCTGCCAGTTATGACTAAACAAGGATATGGTAGTGTTATCAACACTTCATCTGTTGCAGGATTGGAAGGTAGTCCGGGAGTATCGCCTTATATTGCTTCAAAACATGCAGTAGTGGGATTAACTAAAGCATCTGCAATAGAAGTAGCAAGTGCTAATGTACGTGTAAATTCCATTCATCCATCTCCTGTTAACACAAGAATGATGCGTTCTTTAGAAGATGGATTGAAGGTAGAACAAGAAGATTTAGCAAAGGCTATTCCATTAGGACGTTACGGTGAACCAATTGATATTGCTAATTTAGTACTATTCCTTGCTTCTGATGAAAGTTCATTTATTACAGGCGTTCAGTATAGAGTTGACGGTGGTATGGGAGCGTAAGATTTCAGCAAAACTAAGCTTTAGATCGTGCTGTTTTATTTTTTTAATGAACGTAAAAAATTATGGGGTAGTTTATAGATATATCAAGAGCGTGTTTTGATCAATTTTTTTTTTCAAAACAGGCTCTTTCCTTTTGTTCAATTATTTCAGTTGTTAATTGAATTCTAAAGGGTATTTTTGAAAAGCAAATAGTACAACAGGTTTATTATTTGATAAATGAAATAAGGAATGATAAAATTTGAATAAATCTAAAACCAAGTAAATATATATGTTTTATGAGTTTTATTTTTTTTCATAAATAAATAATAAAAAGTACTTTCGAGGAGGAGTTTTTTAATGAGTAAGGTACCATTATTAGTAACGACAGAATGGCTGGCAGAAAGATTGAATGATCCAAATTTAAGGCTGCTGGATGCAACAACATTTTTAAAACATCCTGAGAAAGATGGATATTATGATGTGTGGTCGGGTAAAGAAGCTTATGAAAAGGGGCATATTCCTGGAGCTGTTTTTGCTGATTTATATAATGAATTTTCTGATCCTAATTCGGAATTTACCTTTACTGCTCCTTCTCGTGAAAGATTTGTACAAAAGATTAGTGAACTTGGTGTAGAAGAAGGGACTTTTGTAGTGATTTATGATCAGAGAGCGATTGTAAATGCACCTGTTATTGCATCCCATTGGGCTTCCCGTCTTGCGTGGCAATTACGTTACGAAGGTTTTGAGGATGTTGCGGTTCTTGATGGAGGTTTTCCAAAATGGCTGGAGGAAAAACGCCCTGTTACAATCGAACCTGGTTCCTATCCAAAAGGAAACTTCAATGGGGTAAGAAGACCAGAATTATTTGTTACAAAGGAAGAGGTTCTGAAAGCTATTAATGATGAGGATGTGATTATCATTGATAGTTTAACAGAAGCACATTATAACGGAGAAGTAAATACGTACGGAAGGCGCGGTCATATTCCAGGTAGTGTCAACGTATTCTTTGGTTTACATTCTAATTCTGAAACAAAAGAGCTCGATGAAGAGGAAAATCTTCGGAAAAGATTTGAAGAAATTGGAGCACTAGATCCAAACAAAAAAGTAATTACGTATTGCGGCAGTGCGATTGCAGCTACTTGGAATGCTTTAATATTAAATAAGCTTGGGCAAAAAAATGTAGCTATCTACGATGGCTCTTTGACAGAATGGGCAAAAGATCCGTCATTGCCACTCGAAACCAAGTAAGAGTATTAATTAAAAAAGGGTAGTTGAAAGAGCATCTGCTATTACCTAAGCAGACGCTCTTTTTTCGGGTTCTTCTTATAAATCAGCTTTAGCTCCCGAGTTGAAACTGATCCTTTTCTGAAATATTAGTTCCATAAATATGGGAAAGAACATATAAAATGGCTATAATGGATCATTTATAACAACCCAAGTGTTTTTTGTGAAAGTCAGTAACTCCTTTCAATCCTATAGAGGAAAATTATGCTGAAGCTTTAAAATTTATTTCGTTAATGTGAATAATATGTAAAAACTGTTGAATTTTAGGGTAATGATCATATAATGGAGTTGTTGCGAGTAAAAACACTTATTTTTTGTACAGAAAAGAAATTTTATGTAATTTATCCTCATAGAAAATACTCAATAAAATTTTCTAGTAATTATCAACCCAATTATATTCATTATCATACTCCTAGGCTTCCTACACAACGTCATCCCTTTTGTTTCAACTTGAAAAGAGTTTTTCCAAGGATTGTTATTGTCAAAGTTAAGAAAAGAGTTAACTTTAAATCCAAGATTATCCCAAGAAATAAAATTCTATTTTCAGGAGGTAATGAAGATGGCTAAACGCCCAATCTCTATTCCAGAAAACCCAGTATCAATGTTTTTATTCAATAATACACAGTCTGCTCTTATTTGGCTTGTCATCCGTTTGTATGTCGGTTATGCGTGGATAAATGCAGGGTGGCATAAAATTACTGACGATAATTGGACAGGTGGAAATGCAGGTGGTGCAGTTCAGGGTTTTGTTAAAGGAGCATTAGCGAAGGCTGAGGAAGGAAAAGACGTTACAGGCTGGTATGCAATGTTTTTAGAAAATATTGTCCTCCCAAACGCTTCTACATTCGGTTATCTCGTAGCCTACGGAGAAGTGCTAGTAGGATTAGGATTAATTTTTGGCTTATTAACTGGTATTGCCGCTTTTTTCGGTTCGTTGATGAATGTCAGTTTCCTGTTTGCAGGGACACTTAGCACAAATCCACTTTTATTTATTTTGGCTACTTGGTTAGTAATGGCATGGAAAGTCGCTGGTTGGTACGGGTTAGATAGGTGGGCGCTACCTTATTTAGGTACACCGTGGAATAAAGGCACTTCTATTATGAATTCGTCTGTCAATAAGTCAAACTAAAGTTGTTTAAGGGATAACAATAAATAATGTGCTTTTGTGGCTAGAAGAAGGGAGTTTACAGGTGATTTATTTACCAAAATTTAAAAACTTGTCCTAGGTACAACCCTTGTTATTTTATTGCCGTAATAGGATTTACCCCAAACTAGCTGATAAAAATGTGAATATATAGTAATAAAAATACAAATAAAACACAGAAAATACTCACCTTGCTTCGGCACAGTGAGTATTTTTTATCCGTAAAGTAGGCCAAACGGAGCCTATTCAAAGAAGCAGATCACCAAGTTCGAGCTGACAAAGGAGAGAACTTGCTAGCGCAGTTCTCTATAAGTAATGCTACGAAATTGCCATTGATCTCTATTCAAGTTAATAGAAGATTGATAGGAAAAAAAGTGAAAAAGTAAGGGGATTGGGCGTTGATCAAATGAAATTTGAATATTTTATTTGCTAAATGAAAAGATATAAATACTTTTATGATAATATTAGAACTATTCAAATTTTATGAGGAGAGGGAAGAATGGTAGCTGAGACAAATATTCAAGAGTTGAAGATGGCTATTAAAAACTTTTTTAATCTGTTTCCGGTTAATTGCGAACTAGTATTACCTAATAGTGAATCCATTGCGATACCTGCTCAATGTCAGATTGTTCCTAAAATAAAAAAGACAGGGATTAATGTATTAGTGAAAAGTAAAGATGAAAATAGTATGTGCGTTTCCTGTTCTTTCAAAGATAACTGTCATATAACTGCAGCAAATTTTACCCCCGTTCTATTTGCTCAGAGAGTGATAGGTTTTATTTTAATTACGCCGATTAAAGGACAGGAAGATTGGTTGATTGACAATATTAATAGGATGAAAGGTCAGTTGGATGTATGCAGTGAGTGGATTAGCCTCAAACTTGAAAATGCGGAGATAAAAGAGGAGAACATTTCATTTAAAGAGGAAATGAATGGAGTTTTCTCATTTTTAAATGAAACGATTATATTGGTTGGACAGGATGGTGTCATCCATAACATTAGCAACTCATTATGTTCAAAATTTAAAAAAGAAAAAACCGAATTAATCGGATTAAATATTAATGAAATAATAAATGATTCGGACTGGGCTAAGATTTCTAAGACAAGGTCTCAACAAGATCTAAAAATAACATTAAAAGCGAATTATTCGAATGAAAAACAGGAAAATTACCTAGTGAAAATAAAACCTCTTATGACATCCGGACGGATCACGCCCTATCTTTTAAAATTATTCCCTGTATTGAAACAAAAAGAGAAGTTAAATGAACAAAGAGTTCTTTACTCATTTCATGATGTAAAAGGTACCAGTACACCAATTCTAAGTGTGGTTGACATTGCTAAGCGTGTAGCTCCAAGTGATACAACTGTTCTACTAAGGGGAGAGAGTGGTACTGGAAAGGAAGTATTTGCACAATCTATTCATAGAGGAAGCAATCGAAAAGACGGCCCATTTATTGCCTTAAATTGTGCAGCTATACCAGAAACATTATTAGAAAGTGAGTTATTTGGACATGTGAAAGGGGCTTTTACTGGTTCAAATACAGATAAGCCTGGGCGATTCGAACTCGCCAATCAAGGAACGATTTTTCTTGATGAAATTGGAGACCTGTCCCTTCCGCTTCAAGCGAAATTATTAAGGGTCGTGCAGGAAAGGAAAATAGAAAGGATTGGAGATACAAAAAGCACCCCTGTAAATGTACGAATTATCACTGCTACTCATCGAAACCTTGAAGAGCTTGTTTCTAATGGTCAATTTAGAGAAGACTTATACTATCGGCTTAATGTGATTCCGATTACGATTCCTCCTCTAAGGGAAAGGAAAGAGGATATTCCTATTTTAATTGAGTACTATTTAAAATCATTTTCAAAACAATTATCCCGATCCCCTAAGAGATTGTCGAAAGAGGTATATGAGATATTGCTAGACTATCATTGGACAGGAAATATAAGAGAACTTCAAAATGTCGTACATCATTTTGTTCAGCTGGAGATTGGTGAATTAATTACTACTAATAGTTTACCGAAGTATATTGGTGAACTTTATGCCCATTCAAATGATAAAAACCAAGGTCCGTTATCCATTGGGACATCACCTATAAAAAAGAAGCATTCAGAAGAAAAGGAATTAATTATTCATTTATTAGATCAATTTGGCAGGGATACAGCAGGAAAAGCAAAAGTGGCTAATCACATGGATATAAGTTTGCCAACATTATATCGAAGGATTAATAAGTATAAAATTACGTAAAAGTCTTTTAACAATAATTTAAAATATGATAAATAGTCGGAAACTTGAGAAAAGAGATGGAATAATGAGAAAGCATTGAATTATCATGGAATTTTCGTTAAATATAAAACTTTGATAATCAGTTAATTTTAAGTTTTTTTAATAAAAAACTTTTAAAAATGCTTTTTGATGATAAAAAAGGGTTCGTTTTTTTTTGGCACGGTTCTTGCAATCTATAAAAGTAAGGAGAAGATTAAATGGTTTGGCAACTTAGAAAAAGTGACATTCCCATTCTTTCATTAGGAGCAAAGGTATTAGCTTGCGGTGGTGGTGGAGATACGAAAACAATCGAAGCACTCTTAAAGTCTATTATGCGGGAAGATGATTTCATTTCGGTTAAAACGATCTCAGATCTTGAAAACGAATGGGTTGTAGTAGCAGGGACTATGGGGTCACCAATTCTTTTTAATGAAGCGATACCGAGTGGTCAAGAAGGGATTCAAGCTTTAAAGATCTACGAAACTATCACCCAAAAAAATGTTGGTGCCCTTATTTCAGGTGAAATAGGGGGGGTGAATGCTTTAGTTCCTTTAGTCATAGCCATTCAAACTGATTTGCCCGTAATCGATGGAGATGGTATGGGAAGGGCCTTTCCAGAGTTAATTATGACTACCTTTCATTTATCAAATATTCCACTATCACCAATGGTATTACATGCACATGATTCCAATAGGGTAATTTATGATTCGGAAAGTAATTCCTTTAATTCAGAATTGGCAAAGGAATTTATCCAAAAAAATGGTGGTCATGCCCATTTTATAGGATATGGATCAAAAGGTAGGGAAATGAAAATTGCAATGATTCCAGGAACTTTAAATCTAATTTTCAGATTAGGAACTGTTCTTTATGAAGAGAGTCATTTAAGCAATAAAATTCAAGATATTACTAATGTGTTTGAAAATTCAATTTACGGTAAACCTCAGATGATCATTTGCGGGGTGGTCTCAGAAGTCCAGCGGTGGTTCGAAAATGAAACAATGGTTGGAAAGTTTATTATAGAGGGTCGATCTTCCTTTTCAAATAGAAGGATTGAAATTGAATTTAAAAATGAATTTATTTCAATTAAAGAGGATCAGTATATATGTACAACTCCCGATCTAATTCTTGTATTAAACGATGAAAACTTGTTTCCTTATAGCGTTCCGGAGATTCAGCAGGGTCTTTCAGTTTTCATATTCGGAGTACCCTCTCCTAATGTGCTTCGTACAAAAGATATGTTAAATGTAGTTGGCCCTGAAAGTTTTGGATTAAGCTGTACCTATAAACCTTTTGAAGGAGGGGATAGGTCTTGAAACTCGGAATTGATGTTGGAGGAACAAATACTGATGCAGTAGTAATAAAAGATGCTAGGAATCTTCTTACCTGGTCGAAATGTTTAACGACAAAAGATATTATTACTGGTATTGTTTCCGCCGCTAAAAAAGCAATACACGAAGCAAATATCTCGCCTGAACAAATTAGCGGCGTTTTTCTTGGGACAACACATGTTTTAAATGCGTTGCATTATCCAAATAATCTTGCAAAAACTGCTTTGGTAAGGATAATAAAAAAGCCTTCTTTAATTGAACCAGGAGTGCAATGGCCATCAAACTTAAAAAAATATATTGAAAAAGTCTATTACATAAAGAGTGATTATGATTACACAGGCCAGTTGGGTCAAAATTCACTGTCATATTCAGAACAAATTAAAGATTTGTTGATGGATATAAAAAAGAACGATATTCAATCCATTTGTTTAGTTGGAGCTTACTCCCCTTTATATGACACAGAAGAACATGATGTTCGGAATAGTATTAGAGAGCATTATCCGGATATCCCAATAACTATGTCTCATAAAATCGGTAGCACAGGATTTATCGAAAGGGAAAATGCGGCTTTATTAAATGCCATTTTATCAAATGTAATACGAGAGGCTATGATTGACCTATCTAATTCGTTTAAGAAAATGTCATTAAATTGCCCATGTTGGTTGACCCAAAATGACGGTTCATTGATTGAGATAAAAGAGGCAGCAGACTACCCAATCTTAACAATAGATTCCGGTGTAACTAACAGTATAAGAGGGGCTAGTATCTTAAGCGGTTTAAACCAATGTATTGTAGTTGATGTCGGCGGAAGTACGATTGATATAGGAAGAATATTGAATGGACAGCAAGAAGTTACTGTAGGGTCTTCATCCATTATAAATATTAATGTAAATGTTCGAGCACCAAAAGTGCATTCATTGCCTTATGGTGGTGGGAGCCTTATCTCTATGGAAGATGACTTTGTAGAAATTAAAGAGACGATTGCTAATAATATTGAGCATCAAGGGATAGCTTGGGGTGGGAGCGTATGGACTTTAACGGATTCTTTTCTTAGACTTTTTCCTGATTCATTTCAGGATGAAAAAATGCATCTAAACGGATTAAGGATGTTATCCAAGGAAGATTGTCAGAAGGTAGTTAATAAGGTAACCAAAGAAATTAAAGAATGGATAGCCAGGTTTCAGCCAAGTAACGAAGATCTTCCAGTTGTTTTGGTTGGTGGTGGAAGTCCATTAATTCAAAATAGATTATTCGGCAAGTACCAAAGAGTTTTACAGCCTATCGGTTACCATATTTGTAATGCAGTAGGGGCGTGTTTTGCTCCTCTTAGTGTAGAAATTGATCAAGTATTTTGGCTAAATAATAAAACAAAACAGGAAGTCATTGATCAAGCAAAAGAGCAACTTTTACAACAATTGATTAGCAAAGGGGCAAGAAAGGATACTATTAAACTTGTATCGTTAGAAGAAATCCCATTTGATTATTTAAAAGGCGAAGTCTTGAGAATTCGGTTAAAAGGCTTTGGTAAAACCTAAGGGGGTGATATTAAAAGAATCGTAACAAAGAAATTGTTTGTTCAGTAATCTAATAAGCCTCAAAGGAGTTGTATTTTCAATGAAAATTAAAGTAATTGTGCCAATTATTACGGACATTTTTAATGAAGAAGTTAGAAGGGAGTTTAAGCATTATGTTTCCGAGAATACTGAAGTAGGAGTTTGTAATTTAGATTACGGACCTGAATCAGTAGAAAGCGAATATGATGAAGCTTTATGTATACCTAATTTATTAGAAAAGGCAAAAGAGGCAGAAGAAGAGGGATATCATGGTGTAATTAGTGATTGTTTCGGAGATCCAGGTGTGAAGGCGGCAAGGGAAATATTAGATATACCAGTTGTTGGACCATGTGAATCATCCATGCTAATTGCAAGCTCATTGGCAAGATCTTTTTCAATCGTAACAGTGTTGCCAAATGTTGTGCCTATGATTGAAAATATAAGCAAAACTTTAGGTGTAAAAGAGAATGTGGCCTCAATTAGATTCGTAAATATTCCCGTTTTAGAAACTCAAAACAAGGGAGCGCTAAAAAGTGCATTGTATGAAGAAATGATAAAAGCAATTGAACAAGATAATGCCCACGCTTTAGTATTAGGCTGTACAGGCTTTCTGGGTGTTGCTTCAGAACTGCAGGAGCGATTAAAACAAAATGGTTATGATGTTCCAGTAATAGACCCTGCATTTGCAGCAACAAAAATGCTCGAAGCTTTAATTGGTATGGGAGTAAAACAAAGCCGTTTGACTTACATGACCCCACCTTCAAAACAAAGAATAAAAAACTAATACTAATAATCTAATAATCTTAACTATTGAACTCTATTATTTCTTTTACTTCTAAAAAAAATTAACTGAATAATAGAAATGTTTAGTGTATTCTTTTCTTCAAATTATCCGCAGATATATACAAGAAATATCAGAAAGCGTAAAGCAGTATTAGCGAATTGAAGAAACTAGGGGGGAAATATATGAAAAGCGTCAATATGGATGATTATTCGCTTTCAAGGGTACCGTTATCAGCAAGATTACCCATGTTGGATTTGCTGGTTGTTCGGATCGGAATTTTCTCGTCAATAGCTCAATTTTTACTTGGAGCAGCCCTTGGTTATGGAATGACTTTTTGGCAAGCATTTTGGGCTGGAATTGCGGGGACAGTAATTCTAGAAATCGCATGTTTTGCGCTGGGCTATATCGGTATGAAAGAGGGCCTTTCTACTAGCCTATTAACACGCTGGACTGGATTTGGTCTTTATGGGTCGGCTCTTGTCGCATTAGTCCTTACTCTGGGTGCTACGATATCCTTTGGGTTTCAAAATGAAATTTTTGCCCAGGGGTTGAACGATGCGTTAGACGGGTTGTTAGGGTATCCTCTCACTGCGATTTTTACTGGATTAGGCGTAACGGCTATAGTTATTTTTGGTTTCAAATGGCTCAGTTGGACAGCGAAGATCGCCGTTCCTTTGTTCTTGTTGACAATGGGTTATGGCATCTATAAAGTTCTTTCCTCCCATTCCATTGTTGATTTAATACAATCACCGGCACCAGGTCCTCATATTTCTTTTGCAGCGGGGACAACAATGGTAGCAGGCTCCTTTATGATTGGTGCCATATTGACACCAGATATGAGCCGATTTGCCAAAAATGGCAAAGATGTATTTTGGATGACGTTTATTGGAATGTTTATTGGCGAAGTAATTCTGAACATGGTTGCTGTTCTTATGGCTCATGCAATATTTAGCAGCGATATCATGACGATTACCCTTCAGCTTTCAGGATGGTTAGGTGGTGCAATCGTTTTGTTTGCAACAGTAAAAATCAATGATATCAATCTGTATGCGTCTTCTTTAGGGATGGGGAATTTGATCAATTCTGTTTTTAAGAAGCGAATCAATCGTGGATTGATAGCATTGATACTTGGTGTACTCGGAACTATCCTCTCCCTTATGGGGCTTTTGAGCAAAATTATGTTTTTGTTTACCATTTTTGGAATTATCATTCCGCCAATCGCAGGGGTTATGGTGGTCGATTACTTTATCCTGAAGCGCAGCAGGAATGTACTGGATGAAAGCCGACGCTTGGGAACCATACCGGACAAAACAGAAGCGATTAACCCGATGAGCTTAGTTGCATGGGTAGCCGGATCTCTTGCGGGGGCTTACTTGACGATTGGGCTTCCTTCTTTAAACGCCATCATCATCAGCGGACTTACTTACTATGTCGGAATGAAGATTTTCAGTTCGGCTCGCTATGTGACACCGACTCGTTCGATTGAGAAATGACAAAAAAAGACAAACAGAGGAGGAAAAATCATGAGACTTTTGGGAAAACAAGAAATTGAAGATATAGCTTTAGGATCAACATTGTTAGGTTCTGGAGGAGGTGGGGACCCCTATATTGGGAAGTTGATGGCCATACAGGCAATTGAAGAATATGGACCGATAACACTATTGTCTCCGGATGAAGTACCGGATGATGCCCTTGTTATTTCATCGTGCGGTTTTGGAGCACCAACTATCCTAATTGAAAAGCCACTTGGGGGACAAGAAGCGAAAAATGCGTTTCAAATGATGGAAAAACATCTAGGTAAAAAAGCATTTGCTACGTTTCCGATTGAAGCTGGAGGAGCAAACTCCATGCTGCCGTTGGTCACGGCTGCTCAGTTGGGGATACCTGTAGTGGATGCTGATGGAATGGGGCGGGCTTTTCCTAAACTAGAAATGACAAGTTTCTTTCTCGATGGCCTTTCTGCTACCCCTATGGTTCTAGTAGATGAAAGAGGAAACACCACCTTAATCGATACAATTGACAATATGTGGGCAGAACGGATTGCCCGCAGTGTAACAATTCCAAAAGGTGGTGCTGTTGGCTGCGCACTTCACTCGATGACGGGTAAAAACCTTAAGGATAGCGGAATTCTTAACGTTTTAACATATGCAGAGGAGATCGGGAGGGCCGCCCGTTTAGCGAGAGAAGGGAACACCGATCCTGTTGGAGAAATTCTAAAAGTCACGAATGGCTTTGAGCTATTTCGCGGAAAAGTAATCGATGTCAATCGCCGAACAGAAGGTGGTTGGGCAGTGGGAACAGCCAAAATAGAAGGCATTACTAAAAATAAAGGTCAAGTATTGAAACTAAGCATTCAAAACGAGCACCTAATGGCAAAGGTTGATAATCGCCTTTTGTGCGTCACTCCTGACCTTATCTCTGTTATTGATGCCGAAACAGGCTTAACGATTACCACGGAAGGCATTCGTTATGGGATGCGGGTCGTTATCGTAGGAATTCCGTGTCATCCGAAATGGCGGACAGCAAAAGGAATTGAAATTTCGGGACCAGGTCATCTTGGTTTTGATGATGAATATACGCCAGTGGAAGAACTGATGATGGGGGTTAACGTAAAATGAGTTATCGTATTGGAATTGATGTAGGGGGAACGAATACAGACGCTGTTTTAATGGATAAAGAATATAGCATACTGGCTAAAACGAAATCATTAACAACACCAGACGTAGGTACAGGTATTTATCGAGCCATGAGGAATGTTATTGAGAAATCAGGCGTGCCCCGTAATGAAATCAAATTTGCCATGCTAGGGACAACCCATTGCACCAATGCCATTGTGGAACGTAAACGTTTAAATAAAGTCTCTGCGATTCGAATTGGAGCACCGGCAACCGTGTCAGTAAGACCGTTGATTGGCGTACCGACTGATTTGAGAGAAATTCTTGGCAATCACGTTTACATTGTTCGCGGAGGGCATAATTTCGATGGCACGGAGATCGTATCACTGGATGAATCAGAGTTGAACCGAATTGCTAACGAAATAAAAGGAAAAGTAGACTCTGTTGCTGTCACTTCCCCGTTTTCGCCCGTTTCAACTAATCACGAGCTGCGTGCGGCTGAAATTTTACGTGAAGTGTTGGGTGAAGACATTCCAATCACACTTTCCCATGAAATCGGGAGCATCGGCCTCCTTGAACGGGAAAATGCAACTATACTCAATGCTGCATTGGTTGATGTTGCTAAGACTACAGCGAATGGATTTATAAGTGCTCTAAAGGAAGAAGGTGTAGACGCCAAGGTCTATTTTGGTCAAAATGATGGAACGCAAATGACCGTTGACTATGCAATCAAGTTTCCTATTCTAACCATTGCGTGTGGACCGACGAATGGAATTCGTGGTGCATCCTTTTTATCTGGATTATCAAATGCCCTTGTTGTCGATGTAGGGGGAACTAGTACCGATATCGGCGTGCTGATCAATTCGTTCCCTCGGGAATCTTCTTTGGCTGTTGAAATCGGGGGAGTACACACCAATTTCCGAATGCCTGATATTGGTTCAATTGCTTTAGGTGGAGGAACGATTGTACGTCTCGGAAATGATGGAAGTTTTACTATTGGCCCTGATAGTGTAGGTTATCAATTACCGGAAAAAGGGCTTGTGTTTGGTGGTGATACTCTAACTACTACAGATGTAGTGGTTGCACTTGGAATAGCCAAAGTAGGTGATCCGGAAAAAGTAGACCACTTAGATAAAGAGCTAATGGAAAGGATATATACACAAATAACGGAGATTATAGAAGAAGCGATAGATAAGATGAAGACAAGTGCGGATGAAGTTCCAGTCATTCTCGTTGGTGGAGGGAGCATTTTGGTACCGGATAAATTAAAAGGAGTTTCTCAAGTCATTCGACCGAATCATTTTGAGGTTGCCAACGGGATTGGCGCGGCCATCGCACAAGTCAGCGGGCAAGTGGAGAGGGTCTTTCACTTTGAAGAGATAAGCCGCGAACAGGCACTGGAGCTTGCCCAAAAAACTGCGGTGGAGGAAGCTATATTAGCCGGGGCAGATCCTCATACAATTGAAATTGTTGATATGGAGGATGTCCCGCTGGCTTATCTTGGAAATGCCTCAAGAATTAGGGTAAAGGCTTCGGGAAGCCTCGTTTAACTATGCGAAGGGGATAGAAGTTATTCGCCCATTACATTCAGGTGTTGCAAATGCCATTGGGTCTGCGATTTCTTAAGTTAGCAGTCAGGTTGAAAAGGTTTACGCACTAGCTGAAATAGGAAGGGAAAAGGCCATGTCCGAAGCTAAAGAAATTGCGATGTCTGAAGCGATTAAGACGGGGGCTAAACCTGAATCCCTTGTCATTGTCGATATAGAAGATGTACCACTAGCCTATATGCCTGGGAATGCAACTCGTATCCGCGTGAAAGCAGCTGGGGAGTTGGCTCAATTTGAGATGAATGAATTGGTATAGAATGTGTGGAATAAAAGAGCTCTAGTTAAACTAGGGCTCTTACTTTTAGGAGGCAGAGGAAATAATTGAGGAGAAGAATATAGAGAAAATCAAAAATAACACGTTAATCATTGATGCTCACTTTGATCTGTTAATGGATGTTTCTATTCAAAGGGAAAGTGGGAGAAAAAAGGTTATCGAAACAGATTATTTTCACCGTTTTGTTCACGGTGGTGTAAATATCATCTTTGCCTCAATCTTTATAGATAACGGGTTTCTTCCCGAAATGGGACTTCGAAAAGCGCTTAATCAGGTGAGTGCTTTGCATGAAGAAGTGATGGGATCCCCTGATAAATTGATGATCTGCCGAAATAGCAAGGATATGTTGCTTGCACAAAAGACTGGAAAAATCGGTTTTCTTTTATCACTTGAAGGGGCAGAACCAATTGGAACAGACTTAAGCCTGTTAAGGGTTTTCTATGAATTAGGTGTTAGGAACCTAGGTTTAGTGTGGAGTAGAAGAAATGCCGTTGGTGAGGGCAGTCACTTTAGCCCCATTCGTGAAGGTCGAAAGGGTGGAATTACGGGCTTTGGGCTCCAAGTGATTGAAGAGGCAGATAGACTTGGTATGATGATTGATGTTTCCCATTTAAATGATGAAGGGTTTTTAGATGTAATTGAACATTCAAAAAAAACTATTATTGCATCCCACTCTAACTCTCGTGTACTGTCGAAAACGATGCGTAATTTAACGGATCAGCAAATTGAATCGATTGCTAAAAAAGGTGGGGTCATCGGTATAAATGCAGTAAGCATCTTTGTGGCAAAAGAAGATGAGAACAGTCATTTAGAGCAATATATAAATCATATTGATCATATCGTCAATTTAGTTGGAATCAATCATGTTGGCATTGGGTTAGACCTATGTGATGACTTTTTTAAGTATGTGAGTGCAAAGGATTTAGCTAGTATGCCACGAAAACCATTTGATGTTATTGATGGTCATCAGAACTTTTCAAACTTGATAGGTGGCTTGATTAATAGAGGATATAGTGATAAAGAGATAGAAAAAATAGTAGGTGGAAACTTTTTGCGGCTGTACTAAGAGGTTTTCGGTCGCCTTTTGTTGAATTAGCATGTAATCTGAAAATTATAATAAAAAGGAGAAGATTGTATGTTTCCAATTGAAGAAGTCCGTCAGCAATTCCCAGCATTAAACCGAATTTATAATGGCAAACAGGTAGCCTATTTCGATGGACCTGGAGGCTCGCAAGTGGTTGAGAGTGTTATAGATGCTATGGTTTTTTATATGTCAAAAGGTGGGGCTAATCTACATGGAGAATTCCCTACAAGCAAAGAAACAGAGCAGCACTTTGAAAATGCTAGAAAAGCAATTGCAGATCTTGTTGGTGCGAAACCAAATGAAGTGGCATTTGGTCAAAACTCTACTTCCTTAATGTTCTCCATTTCACGGGCTTTGTCTAAAACATGGACTAGCCAAGATAATATCGTAGTTACTGAAATTGATCACCGTTCTAATGTTGACTCATGGGCAACAGCAGCAAAAGATTCAAACACAGAAATCCGCTTTATTCCAGTAGATACGGAGACATTAACACTTGATTTATCTCGATTACATGAGCTTATAGATGAGAATACAAAGCTTGTAGCTGTTTCACTAGCATCAAATGTTATCGGAACTATAACAGATTTAACAAACATTGCCAAGCGTGCTCATGAAGTTGGTGCCCTTGTGGCTGTGGATGCTGTACACGCTGTTCCACACTTTTCGATTGACCGTGATCAATTAGGGGCTGATATTTTATTATGTTCTGCTTATAAATTTTTTGGACCTCACATTGGAATGGCTGTGATTAAAGAAGAAGTGTTTGAGCGTCTCTCAGTATACAAACTGCAACCAGCACCGACCTATTTTCCCGATAAATTAGAAACAGGTACCCAAAACCATGAAGCAATTGCATCCATTGAAGCATTGGTTGACTTTATTGCAAGTTTAGGAACAGGCTCGAATCGCAGGGAAAGAATTCTAAATGCCTTTTTATCAATTGAAGAATACGAAAATCAATTGGCGCGTAGACTTCGTCATGAACTTGCAAGCATTCCCGAAGTCACTTTATATCAGGCACCAGA
Organism: Bacillus sp. JJ1532; assembly: GCF_036965085.1. Lineage (NCBI taxonomy): Bacteria > Bacillati > Bacillota > Bacilli > Caryophanales > Bacillaceae > Bacillus > Bacillus sp. JJ1532. The sequence goes on along the minus strand of NZ_JBALOW010000002.1, from coordinate 56,560 downwards.
TTACGTTGCCAAAACACCAACAGTCGCCTTTACGATCAAGGGAGTCGATCCTGTTGAATTTTGTAAATGGCTAGCAGAACAACATGCCATCTTCCTTGCAAGTGGAGATTTTTACGCATCTACTCTTGCCGATAAATTAGGAATCAATGAAACTGGCGGATGGATTCGTGCAGGCTTTGCTCCTTATAATACACAAGAAGAAACAGATCGTTTAATTCATGCTATTCAATATTATGTAGAAACACATATTGTAAATAGAGCAAATAGTTAAGTACAATTAGGTTGTGGGTTTATCTTATTTTTACAGTCCTATATTGATGGGAAAAAACAGCTGACCATTCAAGCTGTTTTTTTATTACAATATTAATAGATGTTACATAAAGACATAGGAGAGATTAAATGTATGCAAAAATAAAATTTGCCACATCCATGGCGATATTCGGTTCAATCGGTTTATTTTCGGAAAAGACAGGTCTGCCATCGATTGAACTAGTTTTTATTCGTTGCCTCAGTGCAAGTATTCTTTTAGGTGCTATATGGGGATTTAGTACACTAAAAACAAAACAAGATAGGAAAATTTCGATTCCTCGTCGAGAATATTATCTTACCGTATTATGTGGGTTATTCCTGGTTATCAATTGGGTCTTTTTCTTTCGTTCTTTAGAAGTCATGCCTATTACTGTGGCTGTATCTATTTATCATTTGGCACCCGTTATTGTGCTCCTTTTAGGCTCTTTTCTCTTTAAAGAAAAATTAACAGGAACGGGATTGGTCTTTTTCTTTATTTGCTTTCTAGGAACATTATTAGTTGGAGGAATTCATCAGCATACAAATGTTGCAGAATTTTTATCCACCGGTGTTTTATGGGCGTTTGCGGCAGCACTCTTCTACGCTTTTACATCGATCACGGGAAAAGGAATTCAATTGCTTAGTCCGCTGTTAACAACTGTCATTCAGACGAGTCTCGGTGTCATATTATTGATGCCATTAGTGGATTGGTCAAGCTTTATCCATCTTACCTATGAAAACTGGTTTTACATCCTTGTCACAGGGTTTATTCATACTGGATTTGTCTATTACTTGTTTTTCGATAGTTTACGTGAATTAAAGGCTCAAACCATTGCTATTTTAGTCTTTGTCGATCCGGTTGTCGCGATCTTACTTGATGTAACAATTTTAAGCTACCGTCCTGATGTTTACCAGCTTATCGGAATATTGCTCGTGTTTGTGGGAATCAGTTATTCGCCTAAAAAGGAAAGAATGCTAGAACGGGCGTGAATTAAAATGTAAATTAAGAACGATAGATGGTTTGTCAGAAAAAAAATGAACAAAATGTATTATGATAATAAAATTTTAGTTTCTGGAGGTGAATCATGATGGATAATCTAATTTTAAAAGAGGTCGAAGCTATTTATAAACAACTGCTAGATGCATGGAATAATCGCGATGCTCGTGGAATGGCTGATTTATTCACAGAAGATGGCGAAAGCATTGGATTTGATGGCAGTCAGTCGATTGGCAGGGAAGAGATATTTTCGCATCTTGAACCAATCTTTATCCACCATCCTACTGCTCGGTTTCTTAGCAAAGTAAAAGATGTTCGTTTTTTGAGCTCTGAGACTGCTCTTTTACGAGCAATTGCTGGAATGGTGCCGCCTGATCAATCAGATATTAATCCAAAAGTAAACACACATCATACACTTGTAGTTGTAAAAAATGAAGGAATGTGGCGGATACAGCTGTTTCAAAATACTCCTGCACAGTTTCATGGCAGACCTGAATTAGTTGAAAAAATGACAGAAGAGTTTAGAGAATTGTTATAGTACTATTGCAAGAATTAAGGCTTGATCGTTTATACGACCAAGCCCTTATTTATGTATGTCTTAGGAGATGAGATACTTTAGGTATCGCTAATTTACTATTGGTTTTCCGTGTAAATTTGGAACGTAACACCGTACTTATCAGTTACGACTCCGTAAGCTGGGCTGAAATCTGTTTTTTGTAGAGGCATGCCTACTTGTCCACCGTCTTGTAATGATTCAAAAACTTGGTGAGCTTGATCTGTATTGTTAAGAGTTATGCAAATGGTCACTTGACTTCCGATTTGATGTGGTTGGCCAGGGAAAATATCGGAAAACATAAGGTCCGAGTCTCCAACTCTTATCGTTGCATGTGAGACTAGATCTTTTGCTTCTTCTGGTAACGGGAACTCCGGGTTAGGAGGCATTTGACCAAACGTGAGAATCCCCATAACTTCAGCATTAAATACCTTCTCATAAAATCCGATTGCTTCTTTTGCGTTTCCATCCATCATTAAATACGGTATGAATTTGAATGACATGTCTACTCAACTCCCTAGTTTAAGATCATATTTTGTAGGCTCGTCCACCAATATAGTGAATTCACCCCAATAATCATTCTATCCTATAATTTCAAGAAAAAACATTAGTTTTTGTCTAATAGTCGTAAAATTCAAATAAATAATATAAATTCGTTCTTTTGCTCTACACAATTAGATGGATCAGAACAAAAGAAATTGTATTTTTGTGGTAATATGGCAAGAAAGAGGATTGCAAATTTCGGACCCTATCCTTGCAATAAAAATAAACTAGGAAGTTAGAGTATGTAGGAGAAATATAATGACCCAAAATGAAATTGTTTTAGTTGTAAGTGTCTCGATATTCAGAGATAACAAGGTTTTGGTAATTAAAGAAAATAAACCATTTGCCATAAATAAGTGGAATTTTCCATCTGGACGTATTGAGAATAGAGAAGATATTCTCAATGCTGCTTGTAGAGAAGTAAGAGAAGAAACAGGACTTGATGTGAAATTAACTGGAACAACGGGTATCTATAATTTTATAAGCAGCTCCAACCATCAAGTGATATTATTTCATTTTATTGGTGAGGTTACTGGGGGAATATTGAAGCTTGAAGAGGAAGAGATTGTAGAAAGTAAATGGATGACACTTCCGGAAATTTTGAGTTTTAAGGATCAAGATCTTCGGGATGCAAATGTGATAAAACAAATTGTTAATCGCCTTTTAAAAGAAAAAATTCATTCAATAACCATTTTTAATGAACAATTAAAGGGATAAGAGTAAATGAGAGTTAATCCAGTGGAATTTTTATTTTCGCTATATTGTAAGGCCTGCGATCGAAAAAGATACAAGAAACTTATTGGAAGTGAGAAAGGAGAGGAGTTTGAAATGCAGAAAAAGTCCTCTTTTATCGGGTTAATTGCAGGGATGGCTTCAATAATTCTTTGGCTTGTTTTTCACTTCTTTAATCCTTATTCAAATCAGATTAGTTATGAAAGTATGTTTACCACTTTCCTGATGTTGGTTCTTCCTGCTTGCTTAGCAATATATTCCTTTTATAAGTCAAAAAAACTCTACATGTTAATTGCTTTCATTTGGTCTTTGCCCCTAAGTTTATACATGCTATTGACACCTGGCGTATTTCTCTTGTTTGGAATCACAAGTGTTATGTATCTTTTAAGCTATGTATTAATGAGGAAATGATTGTGTCAGCTTCTTTATTGGATGCTTTATTGTAACATTTCCATTAGGGGTGTGTTTTTTGAGGGGATTTTTTGATTTTTTTTACAAATAATTTTAAATTAATGATTAATCCATGGAAATTCATTGTGATAGTATCTTTAACTAATAAGGGCACTTCTTAAAATAGAAGCTGCCCTGTTTAGATTCATTTGGAAGAAATCGCTCGATATAATTGTTTGATCGTTTCGATGTGTAAAGCTTCATGGTAAAAGCTAAACAAAAATGCCTCTCCCGCTGTGTAAAATGTAATGCCGGCCCGATTTGTGAATGGAGTTGGCAGTGTTTCGTACAAACGATACTGAATAAAATCTTTAATTCTTGGTTTCTGTTCCTTCAAGACATCAGCAATCTCTATTAAAGATGGAGGTGTTCCTCTCCAATCTGCCGGTCTCGTTCCCGCATTAAAAAGCTGTTCATAAATACTCGGAATGTTCATCTTTTCGCCTAAAAGTCCAAAGACGAGCTTTTCCTGTACAAATGCAATGTGTCCAAAGTTCCAACGAATATTGTTGTTAAACCCTTTTGGAATAATATTTGCCACTTCTTCCGGTATTCTCATAATCGCTTGCTCAGTTATATTACGAACTGTTTCCATATGCTGAATAATTGTTTGCTCCAAGAAAAAATCCTCCTTTTTATTAAGCACTATTTTATATTTCGCGGTTTGCTTTTGCTTTTCCTATTAATATAGAAATATTCCCATTCATAAGATAAAATGTCCAATTCCAAGAATTAGTGCAAGGGATGTTAAGTACATATATAGAAACATTAACGATACAGAAGCTGAAAAGGGGAACGGATCAGAATGTTAAATATTGAGATAAGAAGACCAACGGCTGAGAATCTTAGGGAGCTAAATCACTTTTTTAGATTAGTCATTACAGACACTTTTTCTAAAGAAGGTATAGGGGATATGTTAGAAGATATAGAAGATGAAATAGAAGCTAAGAAAAAATACTTAAATCTTGATTTTGAAAGTGATGGGGAGAAACGATATTTTCTGATTGCTTTAAATAGGGATCGGATTATTGGCTCAATCGAATTTGGACAAGCAAGCGAGCTTATTAATCATTGTACGAACCATGCATTAAAAGACCTAGTGGAGGTAGGAACAGTCTTCGTTCACCCTGACTTTCAAAGGAAAGGGATAGGCAATAGGCTGCTGGATGCGATGTTTTTTACTTTGCTCAATAAGGGCATAGAAGAATTTTGTTTAGATAGTGGATATACAACTGCACAAAAAATTTGGAAAAAGAAGTTCGGGGAGCCACAATATCTATTAAAAAATTATTGGGGAGAAGGGTATGATCATATGATTTGGAGGATCAATGTTAAGGAATTTGTAAAATAAATTTTATTTTAAAAATGATACTTCAACGAATGCAGTGGTTGACATGGAAATTCTGCCGGAAAGAAAAACAAAATAGTATAAAGGTTAATTTTTCCAATGGAGGTGAAGCATAGGTGGAATTTAAAATTCAAAAAATAGAGGAATTAGAGACGTTAGAAATTTCCCATTTAGTTGAAGAAAGTAAAGCTGCCGGGTTTCGTTTCCTAGAAAAGCTGGTCGATGATTATCAAGATGGCACAAATCGTTTTAATAAGCATGGTGAATCATTATATGGTGTATATAATGAACAAGGCGTACTCATTGCCATCGGCGGGCTTAATATTGACCCGTATTCTAACAATCCGAAAATCGGTCGATTAAGAAGGTTTTATGTTGCAAGTGATTTTCGACGAAGTGCGGTAGGATCACTTTTATTAAGCAAGATAATCTTAGAGGCTAAGTATTATTATGAAGGTTTAGTCTTGCATACTGATACAGATCAAGCTGATTTGTTTTATACTGCATTTGGATTCTCTAAGACTTGTGACTACCCGAATTCAACTCATTATATAAACCTATACCAAAAAGGCATTATATAATTGTACAATGCCTTTTTAATGATGATTAAGTACTTTGGCGATGACAATAGTATCTATGTTTTTTGGCAGTTAATTTAAAAGTTATATATAAACAAATTAAATAGAATTCCGACTCTTTTTTATAAGCTCTATATATTGAATATCACCTAGCCCATAATCGGAAAATTCCCTCATTAGATCATACATAAGCTCTTTTTCAGGAACATTTGAATGACTTTTAATATACAGCATAAGGTCACTATCTTCATGTTGATAATTCAAGTAAAGCTCAATCCCCTTCATTAATGGTTCAGGGTAAATAGCGGCAGGCATCGTTTTATCGATCAAAACCTGTTTGTAAAGAGCATAATATCCATTAACTTCAAGTGTGAATTTTCCCAAGTGCTCATAATTGTCACTCATTAGATGAAGGTCAATTGTTTGTATACATTGTGTTTCGTTGAGCCATGCGAGAATAGTAAGGACATTGATCTGACAGAACATATCAGGACCAAACCATAATGCTAGGTGTGTAAAGTCTTTACTCAAAAGAGGCTGCAAAGGTTTAAGGGTGATTTCATGATATTGGACGGAAGTAACGTGATGAGCCTTTGCACGAATGGCGGCAAATTCATCTGAAAAAAGATTAGCGGATGTGTTTCCATAACACATCGCTTCGTTAAACGGAACCATTATCTCTTGTTGAAGGCATTGTGTTTTCTTAAAATATTTGTACATTTCTTGTCCGTTTAATACGTTTAATTTTTGTATTCGAGTCATGTTTAGACCACCCCTTAATAAGTAGGTTATCATGATTGAAATAGGTTAACAAATTCGGAAATTGGATTTTTGTGGTGATATTTTAGAAGGACTAAATTCTATGTATCTTTGAAGGTTTTTTTTGAAAAGCTTCAAATCAAAGAATAATGTAAGATTAAATGGAGGAAAAAAGTTCCAAGACTTATACAAAAACCGAATCTAACTCCAAAAAGAAAGATTTTAACTCTTAAGTAACAGGGCATCTCGTAAATAAGAAGATGCCCTTTTTTCATTCCTTTAGTTTAAAGGCAATTTTGGCTGCCAGCTGCTCATATAATCCTCAACTTCCAGCTGGTGAGCATCCTTTACAATATAAAGTGGACGGAAAGTATCAACCATGACCGCCAGTTCGCGAGTCTCTTTTTTACCGACACTTTCTTCAATTTTGCCAGGATGTGGTCCATGTGGAAGTCCGGACGGATGAAGGGTGATAGAACCTTTCTCAACCCCGCGGCGGCTCATAAAATCACCATCCACATAATAGAGTAATTCATCGCTGTCCACATTGCTATGAACATAAGGAGCAGGGATGGCCTCAGGATGGTAGTCGTATAAACGTGGCACAAATGAACAAACGACAAAATTGTATCCTTCAAAAGTTTGATGGACAGGTGGCGGCTGGTGAACACGTCCTGTTATTGGTTCAAAATCATGAATACTGAACGCATAAGGATATAAATATCCATCCCATCCAACTGCATCAAGCGGGTGAAAATCATACTTATAGGAAGTAATCATTCCTTGTGCCCGGACCCGAATCTCAAATTCCCCTTTTTCATTTTTAGGCTCTAATTTTTCCGGTGTCCTAATATCTCGCTCGCAAAATGGAGAATGCTCAAGCAGCTGTCCAAATTCATTACGATAACGCTTTGGAGTAACGATAGATGAATTGGATTCAACAATTAAAAAGCGTGCTTCTTCTGATTCCAAGACAACGCGATAGGTAGTGCCTATAGGAATGACAAGGTAATCGCCAGGCCCAAAACTCAACTCTCCAAAAATACTTTCAATTTTACCGGTTCCTTCATGAACAAATAGCATTTCATCGCCCTCGCCGTTCCGATAGAAATAATCCATCTGGAGATTAGGACGTGCCACGCCGATCGCTAAATCATCGTTTGCCATAAAAATTTTCCGTGCGGAGAGAAAATCGCCTCCAACATCCGTATTCCAAGTATGAAAATGGCGATGCCTTAAAGCCCCTCTTTCTTCAAATTCATAACGAACATCACAAATTTTTTCCGCTTTTTTAACTTGTGTCGGCGGATTAATATGATAGATAAGTGACTGGATGCTGGAAAAACCTTTCGTACCCATTAATTGCTCATAATAAAGACTTCCGTCTTCTTGACGAAATTGAGTATGCCGTTTATGGGGGATTCGGCCCAATTTAACGTAATATGCCATAGTCTAAACTCCTTTTACATTTATATTTCAGATTTTCACAGATGATTGATTGCTTAATAGTTTTGCTTCTGAAAGTGCCGGTAATATCTTACCGGATACTTCACCAAAACCAATTCGATACCCATCTCCTTGGCAAAATCCGCTGATTGTCACGGTATCACCGTCTTCAATCCAGCTGCGCTCACCGCCGCCGTTAAGCTGGAGCGGTTGTTCACCTCGCCACGAAAGTTCCAACATGCTGCCTCGTTCCTCTCGATTAGGACCGCTGATTGTTCCGGATGCCTGCATGTCACCAGGGCGTACATTGCATCCCGTTATAGTATGATGGGCTACTTGTTGGGCAATAGACCAATACATATAGCTGAAGTTGGTTTTTGTAATTCTAGTTTCCTTACCTGTATTCTCAGGTGTTAAATAAACTTCTAGATTAATATTAAACGCTCCATCTGTTTTCTGCTGCAGGTAAGGTAATGGCTCGGGCTCTTGTTTGGGTCCAGCCGTGCGAAAAGGTTCAAGTGCTTCCAATGGTACAACCCAAGGCGAGATGGAAGTGGCGAAATTTTTCGCAAGGAAGGGGCCAAGCGGCTGATACTCCCATGCTTGAATGTCACGTGCGCTCCAATCATTTACAAGAACGAGCCCAAAAACATGCTCCTCAGCCTGATGAATGGGAATAGGTTCACCAAGAGAATTCCCAGGGCCGATAAACCATCCTATTTCAAGCTCATAATCAAGCTGTGTGCATGGACCGAAAACTGGATATTCCGAATCCTTTGGCTTTCTTTGACCTAAAGGGCGTCGAACAGGGGTGCCGCTTGGAACAATCGAACTGGCTCGTCCATGATAACCAATTGGCAAGTGTGTCCAATTGGGAATTAATGCATTTTCCTTCCCTCTAAACATGGTTCCTACATTGGTTGCATGTTCCTTTGAAGCATAGAAATCGGTATAATCACCAATCTCTGCCGGAAGCAGCATCGTTACATCTTCCACTAGATGAAATGCTTGTTCACGAAGAACGTTATCATCACGTAAAACAGGCGTGTTTTCATCTAAAAGGTACTGAAGTTTTGACCTAACGGCAGACCAGACTGAACGCCCAAGTGCCATAAATGGATTTAGAGAAGGAGATGAAAAAATATTTTTTCCTTCCACACCTGTACCATCTAATAAGCCGGCTTCTTCAAGCAGGGATAAATCAAGTACATAATCCCCAATGGCTGTTCCAACACGAGGACGTTTTCCGGATACTTGGAATATGCCATACGGTAAATTTTGAATCGGGAAATGTGATTCCGGTTTTGTTTCAATAAAAGATTTTTTCATCTGAATTCCTCCTTCTGAAATAATGCTAGCTCTCCAAGTTCTTCCCGTGGTTCATCAAAGCTGCAGCTTCCGTAAGAAAGAGCAAAAACATCGCGTGCAGCGTTAATTTCTAGAGAGCTGACAGCTAAATTGCGCCAGATGAGTTCATTTGTTGTAAAAGTAAAATTCTCCGGGTTATCTTCAAGTAATATCGCTTGGATCGTTTCTTTCGGAATGGAAAGGCTATGGGCCATAATTGATGCAGTAAAAACGTTTACGAATCCATGCATAAAGGTTCCAACTTCTTTGCGGTATTGGCGAATGGGATGGTGGAGACCAGCAGTAAATTTTAGTGAAAGTTCTCGCTTTTTGCATTCATGGATAACAAACGCTGCCTCTTCCGGAGATGGAAACAAATTTGCGGCAATTCCACCCATACGAAATTTAATTCCAATAGGTCGTGAATAGTCTTGATTAAGAAATTTGATTCTATCTAACGAGGATTGCAGCTGCTCAATAGTTCCTGCTATTTCACAATAAATTCGATATCCCGAAATGAATTTATCAAGCTTATCGAAGATCCCTAAATTCATTTGTAAGGATGGTGGGACTTCAATCGCGTCTATCATTCCAGCTGTTTCGTATGTTTCCATAAATAGCTGAATAGCATTCAAATCTATTTTTAACTCGTCAGACTTTGATAGAATAATAGACAGTCGAAGGGGGTACTGTTCATTAAATAAATCTCTAAAAGATTCTAGTTCCCCCAATTGAGAAGCTGGAATAACAAACGGTCCAAGCATCCAGCTATCCTCTTTATGTAAATAAGAATGATAGTTTAAGATCGCTGCTCTAAGAGGAAGTTGTGCAGGAGGGAACAAGCCTGCATAATCAATCAGTTCTGTCATGAAATGACTGATCGCATCCTCTTTCCAATTCACCTTTACTTTTGCTAACAATTTACCAGCACCTCCTAGGAGGTCATGCTAGATATGAAACTGGCATGACCCCGATTCGATTATATATTCCCGCGAAGTTCCTGCTCTCGTTCAATTGATTCAAATAAGGCCTTAAAGTTTCCATTACCAAAGCCAAGTGCACCTTTTCGCTGAATGATTTCGATAAACATCGTTGGCCGGTCAACAAGTGGTTTTGTGAAAATTTGGAGTAAATACCCTTCATCATCCCGGTCAACAAGAATATTTAGTTCCTGTAGCCGTTTTATATCCTCATCAATTTCCCCAATACGATTGGCGAGGTCTTCATAATAGGTGTCAGGAGTATACAGTAATTCAACTCCGTTTTCTCTAAGGGCTGCAACAGTGCTAATGATATCATTGGTTAATAGAGCAAGATGCTGAACCCCTGGTCCATTATAGTAATCTAGGTACTCCTGAATCTGAGACTTGCGTTTTCCCTCCGCGGGCTCATTAATTGGGAATTTAATCCGTCCTGTTCCATTCATCATCACTTTTGACATAAGCGCAGAGTATTCAGTGGAAATATCTTCATCATCAAAATGCTTAAGAACGGAAAAGCCAAAAACTTTTTCATAATAATTGACCCATTCTTCCATTACTTCAACGTTCCCAACAAGGTGGTCGAAACCAATTAGGCCTGTAGGATTCGCTCCAAAAATATCCTCTCGGGCTTCAAAGCCTGGCATAAACACACCCTTGTAATCGATCGGTTCAATAAGCGTATGAATAGTATCTCCGTAAGTACCGAGTATCGCCTTTTTCACTTTTCCATTTGCATCTTCTTCCACCCATGGTTCCCGTATTGCAATACCACCGCGTTCAATCGCACCTGCATAAGTCTTTTCCAAGTCCTTAACTAGAAGGGCGATATCCTTCACACCTTCCCCGTGGGTTTTAATGAATGCTGCAATGTCAGTTTGATCCGATAAAGTTCCTGTTAGGATTAAGCGAATGGCCCCCTGCTCCAAAACATAGGAAACACGATCACGGCTGCCTGTTTCCAATCCTCGGTAAGCTACAAGCTTGAAACCAAATGCTTTTGCGTAATAATAGGCAGCTTGCTTGGCATTTCCTGTGTAAATTTCTAAGTAATGAACATTTTTGACTGGAAATACTTCTTCTTTTTTTGCAGTAGGTTTTGCTATCACTTTTTCAACCATTTGTATCGCTCCTTCAAGTGTTTTAGTAACTAACAAACAGAATGTTCAAAATATAATGCCTGTAATGTCAAACATCATAATACATAAAAAAAACGTGAGCAAACCTAGGAATTAATGCGTTTTTTCTTTGTAGTTTTAACTTTTTAATGCATTAAAGTTAATGTGCGTTGAGGCGCGTTCTTGCAGATTTTTAAAAATCCCATAAAATATGGGAAATAAAAAAGGAGTGGTACATGTGAGTATTAAAGTAAAATTTTGTCCTTGTAATTTCGAAGATGAGCTCGAAGAAACAAAAGATAAATTAAGGGAGCGTAGGGATTTGGAGGTTATTGAAGAAAGATGCCTGTTGTATTGCGGACAATGCTTAATAAAACCATTCGCGCTTGTAAACGGAAAAAATATTGTCACTGACATACCAGAAAAACTTTATGAAAAAATTGATCAATATGTGACTGAAACGAAAGAAGGAGCGGGTTGTTAATATAAATCAAGTATTTTACAAAGTTTCTTAACTTTAATGCAGGAATGTAAAAGCGTATTAATGCAATGTTGCTTTGAAGCTTAAGTTTGCAGTACTAAAAATTTAAATATAAAATTTAGAAATATCAGAAATATCTTTCTTTTTTCTTGCTTTAACACTATTACCACGATAGAATTAGGAGGAGTGATAGGAAAAATAGCAAATTAAATTAATATGTGTAATGTATGTGATATTGTGTTGGTTTATTTTGCATACATTATCTGAAAACTTAGGGTGAAGGCAGGATAAAGTTTATATTAAAAATCAATTAGTCTTAAACTCTTTTAGATCACGTTTATAAATATTTACATGAAAATATTGTAAACGGATTCATACCACCTGGACAATTGGTATCGGTCAGTCCAAGATAATACAGATTACTGAATTAATTATCGGAAACGTCAAAAGTGTCCAATGAATATTATCTTATGCTTTTGTAAGTATACAAAGTAAGACTTTTCTGATAATTAAGAGAAGCTTTTTACTGGGTTGTATAAAGAGACTGATAATGATGAAAGGTTGGTGGGGGAAAATAAAGAGTATACATCCATCTCAGACTTTGCAAGAACAGGCTTACCAATATTTATACGAAAAAATTATTAACGGTGAAATTTCTCCAGGAAGCCGCTTAGTTGAGCAGAAAATTGTCGAGGAAACGAAAATAAGCAGGAGTCCTATTCGTGAGTCGATTCGCCAGCTGGAAAGTGAAGGATTAGTAACAGTTCATCCACGTGGAGGAGTAAGGGTATACCGTCCCACGCACGAGGATTTTAAGCATCTGTACGAATGTAGGATAAGTTTTGAACCGACTGCATCCTATTATGCAGCTCATCGCTTAAATGAGATGCGAAGGGAGCGTTTGGATCAAATCATGTACAGTATGAGAAGCGCAATTGAATTGAATGATACACTCAGCCTGAAAAAATACAGCAGGGAATTCCATGACACCATTGTAGAATTCAGTGGAAACCCATACTTGAAAAAGTTTATGAACCAGTTAAGGTCTTTTGTCTTGTTTTATCAGAATGCCATCTTTAATAGTTATGACCGCTTGTTAATAGGTTCAGTAGAACACGAGGATATCTGGCAGGCGATTAGGAATGGAGATGGAGAAGCAGCGAAAAGGCTGATGCAGGACCACTTAAAAAAAGATTATGAATTTTATCTTTTGGAATATGGCAAAGCAAATCCTAAAATTGAAAAGATATAAAGTAAATAAAGACTATCATCATATCTTTCCTAAAAAATACTGACTAACTTTACGTATACGTTTTCAGAATAATCAATTATTTAGGTTTCGCGGGTGATGAAAACGTGGTGATGCAGGGACTTAAAATTTTAAAGTTGTGTAAACACAGTATGACGGTTAATTAAAAATTCTCTAGAGAGGTGACTATAAAAATAAACACTATCAATATGTAGTAAGGGTAATTAATAAAAAAATAGGTTTCTAGGCTTAAGATAAAATATTTACTCAAATGTTTTGAGTAATTCAAATTTATTTAAATAGGAAAGAAGGTATTGATGGGTGGCTAGATTAAAATTATACCAAATATTTTTTAGTATTTTAACAATCTTTCTGTTAGTAGGCTGTAGTGATGATGCGAGTAGTTCAAATAAGGAATCTGAAAAAAAGGAATCTGAAAATCAGGATAAAGCAAAAACGTTAAAAATGGCATTCTATGAGGAACCTGCTACCCTTGACACCCATCTAGTTCCTTCAGCAGCGGCAGCCCATATTGCAGCAAACATATTTGAAACTTTATTAACTGTAGACTCCAATGATAATATCCAGCCGATGCTGGCTGATTCCTGGGAAATGAGTGATGATGGACTATCAATCATTTTTCATCTGAGGGAAGGAATACCGTTTCATAATGGAAAGGAAATGGCAGCAGAGGATGTGGTCGCCTCGATGAATCGATGGATTGAAATTTCCCTTTACGGCCAACAGGTATTTGGTGAATCTAAGTTTGAGGAAATTGATCAATATACAGTTAAGTTAGTGCTTGAAGAGCCAACATCCATAGCGCTTACTGTACTGGCATTTGGATCAGGGCATTTTCCTGCTATTATGCCAAAAGAAATCATTGATAATGCAGGGCCAAACGGAGTTCAAGAATATATTGGAACGGGTCCATTTAAGATGAATGAACATCGAAAAGACCAATATATTAATCTGGTGAAACATCAAGAGTATAAACCACGCAGTGAAAAATCAGATGGGTCTGCTGGGGCTAGGCTAGCATTAGTGGACGAAGTGTATATAAATTTCGTGAAAGACCCTTCCACTAGAATTGCTGGAGTTATGTCAGGCGAATATGATATCTCACTTAACATTCCTTCGAATAGTGTAGGACAACTAGAAAATGATCCAAATATTAATATTCATGTTGAGCCTAGTGGGAATCTGGAGCTTTATTTTAATAAGAAAAAGGGAGTTTTTACTGATAAAAATGTCCGTCAAGCTGTGGCAGCGGGTATCGATTATGACGAAATCATGCAAAATGCTTTTTATGATGAAAAATACTATGACCTTACCCATAATGTCATGCTGAAAAGGCAAGAAAATAAATGGAACAGTGACAATGGAAAGGATCTCTTCAATGTCCATGATCTTGATAAGGCAAAAGAATTTCTGGCAAAAAGCAGTTATAACGGAGAAGAGATTGTCATTTTAACAAGACGTGACACAGATGCTATGTATAAATCTACTGTTGTACTTCAACAACAGCTTGAGCAAATTGGAATCAAGTCAAAGCTTGAGGTTGTTGATGGTGCTACCTACAGAGAACTTCGGACGGATGAAAATGCTTATGATATTTTTCCTGTAACGAATGTTCCAAGAGCTGAACCTTTAACAAGTCCATTCTTTGCCCAGAATAATCTTGGATTTACCGACAGTAAAGAATTAGAAGCAATAGTTGCTGAATTTAATTCTAAAAAATCAATAGAGGAAGCGATCCCGTTATACGATGACTTACAAGCATGGTTTTGGGATTACCTGCCGATCATTAAGTTAGGCGACATGACAAATATAAACGCATCTCAAAAGAATATTGAAAATTTCAAATATGCTGATTCCATGATGCTCTATAATGTGGAAGTTTTAGATTAAAAACTATTAAAATAGTTGCCTAGTTACGATCGAAAGACAGTAACTAGGCAATTACATTCATTTTAATGGGAGTTTTTATACAAACTTTGGTTGATAAATACTATCTAAAGGGGGGGGAAGTTTGTTTGCATATTTATTAAAAAGGATTCTTTCGACTATCCCAGTTATATTTGTCGTATCCGTTGTCATATTTATGCTCATTCATTTAACACCAGGTGATCCAGCTTCATACATATTGGGCAATGAAGCCACTGAGGAGCAAATTAAAGATTTAAGGGAACAACTAGGATTAAATGAACCTCTAATAAATCAGTATGTTAATTGGTTAGGTAATTTAATACAAGGTGACTTAGGGTTTTCCTATGCTACTGGGGATTCTGTCGGGGCTATGATTATTAATAACATTTGGCCTACATTATCTCTAGCTATCCTTGCAGAATTAATTGCGATTTCTATCGCAATACCTCTAGGGATTATAGCGGCTCTTCGGAGGGGAACGATGGTGGATCAGACAGTAATGGGCCTCTCTTTAATGGGAATGGCGGTTCCTGGCTTTTTACTTGCACTTATTTTTATTTTATTTTTTGGCGTTGAATTAAGATGGTTTCCTGTAGCTGGGTATGCCCCCCTCTCAAGTGGATGGGAAAATCATCTTCGCTTCTTAATCATGCCGGCTGTTGCCTTAGGGGCTATTCAAGCTGCTCTCATTGCACGTATGACGCGTTCTTCTATGCTGGAAGTGCTGAATAAGAACTATATTAAAATGGCTCGATCAAAAGGGGTTTCGGAGACTCGTATGTTATTTAACCACGCACTGCAAAATGCCTTTATGCCAATTCTGACGGTTATCGGACAAACTTTTGGAGTCCTAGTAACGGGAGCCGTAATCATTGAAACGATCTTCAATATCCCAGGTATTGGTCAACTAATAATCAATTCCATAGAGCGTCGAGACTATACCGTTATTCAAGGGGTAGTTTTATTTGTTACCTTGGCATATGTTTCTATCAATCTGATTATTGACCTATTGTACGGTGTAATAGATCCGAAGGTGAGATTAGAGTAATAGGGGGATAGTTGATGGAGAGTCAACAAGTATTAGTCCAAAGTCGTAAATTACTAAAGGAACAACACCGATTATTATTTAAGCGCTTTTTGTCAAATAAACTGATGCTTACAGGAAGTGTCATTCTCTTTTTTCTCTTAGCTGTTGCAGCTATCGGACCCTTTATTGTTACGTACAGCCCAACTGAAATGCTGGCTAAGGAACGGCTGGCTGCTCCTAGTGCTAGTCACTGGCTCGGAGTTGATAATTTTGGTCGTGATTTATTGGCACGAGTCGTTCATGGAGCAAAAATTTCTATGGGAATCGGAATTGCCGTTACCTTAATCACCTCATTAGTAGGTTTAGTTATTGGTGTTTATGCCAGCTATTACCGCATATTAGACCATATATTAATGAGGATTTGCGATGGTTTAATGGCGATTCCTGGTATCTTACTTTCTATAGCTCTAATGGCTGTATTAGGTCCTAGTATTACAAATATCATTATTGCTCTTAGCATTGTATTTACCCCCTCTATAGCTCGCGTAGTTCGTTCGGTCGCCTTAGTTGTTTATAGGGAGAATTATATTGAAGCGATCAAATCGCAAGGTGCAAGCCCAACTAGAATTATCTGGCGCCATATTGTTCCGAACACGATTTCAGCCTTAGTGATTCAGGCCACATTTATTTTTGCCGAAACGGTTATTGTTGAAGCCTCATTAAGTTTTCTTGGGGTGGGGGTCCCTGTCCCAACTCCAAGCTGGGGAAGTATTTTATACGATGGAAAATTTGAGATTTTCCAAGCATGGTGGATGGTAGTATTCCCTGGCGCCATGATTATCCTAGCAGTTGTCAGCTTAAACATGTTAGGAGATGGACTACGGGACCTAATTGATCCTCATTTTCAAAGTGCGAAAAAGCTGAAGAAGGGGCGTTTAAGAAAAAAATTGACTTAAAGGGGGCGGGGTCATGGATAGCCAAAGCTTGCTGGAAGTAAAGAAGCTTGAAACATATTTTTATACAGAACGTGGAATAGTTAAGCCGGTGGATAATGTTTCTTTTCACGTAAATAAGGGAGAAATAGTTGGTCTGGTTGGTGAATCCGGCTGCGGAAAAAGTGTGACGGCCCAGTCCATTCTTCGGCTGTTGGATGAACATAATGTTGATTATGAAGGAGAAATCAATATTGAAGGGAAAAATATTATAGCCCTAAGTAAAAAGGAAATGCGAAAAATTCGCGGCAATGATATTTCGATGATATTTCAAGACCCATCCAGTTCACTCAATCCTGTCCACACAATTGGGAAACAGATTATAGAGTCCTTGAGGCTGCACAAAAAAATAACGAAAAAAGATGCCTACAAAGAGGCTATTGAACTTTTAAGAGTAACCGGTATCCCTTCACCGGAAAAAAGGGTTGCGGAGTATCCGCACCAATTATCGGGCGGGATGAAACAACGCGCGATGATCGCGATTGCTTTGGCATGCCAGCCGAAGATATTGATAGCTGATGAACCAACGACCGCATTGGATGTTACAATCCAGGCCCAAATATTGAATTTGATCCGTGATTTAAATAAGAGGAATAATATGGGCGTCATTTTTATTACCCATGATCTGGGTGTAGTTGCAGAATTGTGCCATAGGGTCATTGTTATGTATCTCGGCCAAATTGTAGAAGAGGCAGACGTCAAGACGCTTTTTACTAGTCCTAAGCATCCATATACGCGTGGATTACTTAAATCCATTCCTCAAATGGATGGAGACAGATCACAGAAGCTTCATGTTATAGAAGGATCGGTTCCTTCTCAAAATGAAAAGCCTAAGGGATGCAACTTCGCTCCTCGTTGTCCTTTTGCCGATAAACTTTGCATGGTGGAGGATCCTGGCTTGTTCATGGATTCTGATCATCAAAAAGTTAAATGCTGGCATTACAAAGAAATTGCTCTGAAAGAGGAGGGAAACTATGAAGTTGTATACGGAAGAACGGGAGAAGTTATTTGAGGTCCAGGGTTTAAAAAAGGAATTTGATGTAAAAGGCCCCTTTAGCTGGCTTGGAATAGGCAATAAAAGTAAGGTAAAAGCGATAAACAGTGTTTCTTTTCATCTTTATCGGGGTGAAACACTTGGTCTTGTCGGAGAATCAGGATGTGGAAAAAGTACCACAGGCCGGACAATTTTACGCCTTATTGAGCCAACATCAGGATCCGTCATATATAAAAATCAGGATATTTTCAAGATGCCCGAAAAGGAATTCAGGAAAATCAGGAAGGAAATACAAATGGTATTCCAAGACCCGTTTACATCATTAAATCCTCGGCAACGGGTCGGAAGTATTTTGGAAGAGCCCTTGATCATTCACTCAATTGGTACAGCCGCTGAACGTAAAAAGCGAGTTATGGATGTATTAGAAAAAGTAGGGTTGAAAATAGAACATTATTATCGATTCCCTCATGAGTTTTCCGGTGGACAAAGGCAGCGGATCGGCTTGGCACGCTCTTTAATTGTTAATCCAAGCTTGATCATTTTGGATGAAGCTGTATCTGCTTTGGACGTGTCGATTCAATCGCAAATTATCAATCTATTGGAAGAACTGCAAGAGGAATTAAATATTACTTATTTATTTATCACTCATGATATGAGTGTCGTTCGGCATATATCCGATAGAATTGCCGTCATGTATCTTGGCAATATCGTTGAGATTGCAGAAACGGACGAATTATTTTCCAATCCCTTACATCCTTATACACAAGTATTATTATCTTCCGTTCCATTGCCGAAGCCTGAGCAGAATAAAGAGAGGATTGTTTTGGAGGGGGAGGTTCCATCGCCATTAAATCCCCCAACCGGATGTACTTTCCATACAAGATGCCCTCGTGCCATGGACATATGCAAGAATGCAATTCCGGAATCCAAACAAATGGATGATGGCCATACAGTCGCGTGCCATTTATATTAATCTAGAAATTGAATAGGTGTCGTCCTTGTTAGGGACGGCCATTTTATCATAAAACAGTGAACTGTGATTGAAGAAACGGAGGAGAAAAAATGAAATTCCCTGAAAATGTAATCATTCGAGACGTTACGTTAAGAGATGGATTGCAAAATGAAAAAGCGTTTATGGAAACGGAAGAAAAAATTAAAAATCTCAAAAAGCTGATACTGGCCGGATTTAATAGAATAGAAGTCACTTCATTTGTCCATCCCAAATGGGTGCCTGCTCTTAGCGATGCGGATGAACTTGCACAACAATTGCCCTTTCAGCAAGGAATTGAATTTGATGCATTAGTTCCGAATCAACGTGGATTGGATCGCTTTTTAAATACAAAAATCCATAATGCCGTATTCTTTCTTTCGGCAAGTAATGCCCATAATAAGTCGAATTTAAATAGAAGTACAGATGAGACATTAACGGAGATAGAGGCATTGATAGAACAAAATAACAAAGCTGGCAGAAAGTCTATCGGGGGCATAGCTACTGCATTCGTTTGTCCTTTTGACGGAACTGTACCTTATTCTGAGGTGGAAAAGATCGCTGAACGGTTAGTAAATTGTGGTGTATCCGAATTGGGTGTAGGAGATACGATCGGAAAAGCTACACCTAGGCAAATTTACGAATATTGTGCACGTTTATCAGACAGGTTTCCGGATATGCCACTAAGTCTCCACCTTCATGATACGTACGGTTACGGCTTGGCGAATGTGTTAGCTGGTTTACAGGCAGGCATTCAAGTCATTGATGTAGCACAGGCAGGTCTTGGAGGATGTCCTTATGCACCAGGAGCTCCTGGAAACATAGAGGGTAGCAAGGTAGTGGACTTTCTGGAAAAGCAGAATATAAATACGGGCCTGGATCTGCAGGCTTTGAAAGAGCTTGATGGAGGCTTTAATCAATTTTTATTAAGGAAAGAAAGTAGCAAAGTGTCCTCCGGTGAATAAGTAAGGAAGGTTTATTTCAACCACTGTATACAAAGAGGGAAAATTCTGATAATTACTTAGAATGAAGGCGGGAAATGATATGAAAAAACCTTTAGAAGGCATTAAAGTTTTGGAGTTGGGCAATTTCGTAGCAGCTCCATTTGCTGGTAAAGTTTTTGGGGAGTTTGGTGCTGAAGTTATCAAGGTGGAGGACCCTAAGAGCGGAGATTCATTGAGGAACTGGAGGGTAATGCATAAAGGTACTTCTTTGTGGTGGTATGTTCACGCAAGAAATAAAAAATCGATCACTCTCAACCTTCGCGAGCCAGATGGGCAAAACATTGTTCGTGAATTGGCTAAAGAAGCGGATGTGGTGATTGAAAATTTCCGACCTGGGAGATTGGAAGGTTGGGGAATCGGTTATGAGGATTTGAAGGAAATAAATCCAAGCATTATTATGACAAGAATTTCAGGCTATGGACAGACGGGACCTTACAGAGACAAAGTTGGGTTTGGGAGTGTGGCAGAATCTATGGGAGGCCTCAGGTATTTGACAGGTTTTCCTGATCGCCCTCCAGTACGAGTTGGCTTAGCCATCGGTGATTCTGTTGCTGCTTTATATGCTGTTATTGGCACGCTTTTAGCTATTAGGGCGCGAGATAATGATCCACAGAGGAGAGGACAATATGTGGATGTGGCATTAACAGAGTCGGTCTTCTCTTTATTGGAAGGCGTACTGCCAGAATATGACTTGAAGGGCATCATCCGTGAAAGGACCGGGGCAACGCTGGAAGGAATTGCTCCTTCCAACACCTATCTTTGCAGAGACGGAAAGTATATTGTCATAGCAGCAAACAGTGACGGCATATTCAAGCGGTTTGCTGAAGCAATCGGCCGGGAGGATTGGGCAAACGACCCTGAACTTGCGAACAACCAAGGGCGAGCGAAAGTAGTCGATTATCTGGATGAGGAAATTGAAAAATGGACTAAGCTCCATACACAGAAGGAAGTACAAGAGCTTCTCGATGCTGCCGGAGTACCGGTCGGCCCGATTTACAGTATTGAAGACATTGCCAACGATGTCCAATATCAAGCGCGTGATATGCTGCAAACAGTGACACTGCCAGATGGTGAGGAAGTGCTGGTTCCAGGGGTGGTACCAAAATTATCTGAAACTCCGGGTGAGATTAAATGGATTGGCCCTAAATTGGGTGAACATAATGATGAGATTCTATCTAAACAAATGAATAAATAAGTCATCAGAAGGGCTTTTGCATAAATTATCTGGGGATTTTTACTATAAGTAAGAGGTTAGGGGCGAAGGAAAATGCTTTATAGAAATAAAGGAAAATATCCAATTATACATTCAAGTACCTATATTGCTCCAGGAGCCAAGTTGGTTGGAGACATTGAACTTAAGGAAGATACATCTGTCTGGTTTAATGCTGTTTTAAGAGGTGATAATGAAAAAATTACGATAGGAAAAGGCTCTAATATTCAGGATGGTGCTGTTGTCCATGTAGATCCGGGCTATCCAGTCCATGTCGGAGAATACGTCACCATTGGACATAATGTAGTTTTACATGGAGCTACAGTAAAGGATGGGGCATTAATTGGGATGGGAGCAACCATTTTAAATGGTGCTGTTATTGGAGAAGGGGCACTAGTGGCTGCTGGTGCACTTGTTCCTGAAGGTAAAATTATTGAACCAGGTGTTTTAGTGGCTGGAGTTCCTGCCAAGATGATTCGAACACTATCACCTGAGGAGATTGAGCGTTCAAAAGAAGGTGCCCTCCATTATGTCCAAAACGGGAGAAATTTTCGCGAAGAGAACATTGTCGAAATGGATAAGCTTTAAATAAGAATTTTTACGGAAAACAATCAGATTATCAACAATTGTGTGTCCTAGGTACTTTATGAACCGTTGCCTGAAGTGGGGAAAAGTCTTTAGGATATTCCCCCTTCTTTAGAAAAAGCACAGGAATGATATCCTAGTTTCTACTATATATATTAGCATTATTATAGTGAATTTCGATGTTCAATGGAGGCAGTTACATGTATATAAAAAAATTACCTCAGGAACCTATTATTCAACTATTTAAAGCAATCCTTTCGCTACAAACAAAGGAAGAGTGTGCGGCATTTTTTGATGATTTGTGTACGATGAATGAAATAAAGTCTTTCGCACAGAGGCTCGAAGTTGCGAGATTACTAAAAGAAGGCAATACATATATGGATATCCAAATTGAAACGAATGCCTCATCATCTACGATAACCAGGGTTAAGAAGCTTTTAGATTATGGAAGTGATGGTTATCAAACTGTTTTAGAACGCGTAAGTACTTCTGGGAAGTCATAGAAAAAGGCTATTTAATAGTAATCCTTTGGGCATTTTCTTATAAAAAGAAAATGCCCTTATATATTGCTAATGACCTATAGAAAAGACTAAATATACTCGTAGCAAATTTATTATTTTCTAATTGGACGTTCTAGTGTTAATATTTCATCTTCCAGAGAAGACAATTGCTGGCTGACTAAGTGTTTAACATCTGAAACAGCAGCATTATAAAAATGTGGAGCAAGTGATTCCTTAACGAATTCTAATACACTTTCAGCAGCAAATTCTGATATTTCCTCATCCCTCTCTTGTGAAAAGAAATATTGAATGTCTGCAATCATTAATTGTTGTTGATCTTTTGTGAGCTTAAAAAACATAGAATAACACTCCTTCAAAAAATTATTATAGTTAATTGGATATAAACAAGGTGATTAGTTTATCTAGATTGAATAATAGGAGCTATTATCTCAATACTGTTAGTCCAAATCCCGCCGTCATAATTTTTAGGAAGGCGTTCTAAATCTTTTTCTTTATCAAAACCTTCCGACCATCCGCCATCTCCTGCAACAATAATGACTCTGGAATCCACCCTATCCATCCTATTTACAAACTTATTTGACCATCCCCATATCCAAGGAGCATATTTCTCTGGAAGATGTATTTGTGTATGATGACAGGATGAGGGGACATATCCTGTCCAACCAACGGCGATATAAGGCAGCATGCAGCTTTTCAGAGTAGCCTTTGACATGACACGGAGATTTGGAAGGCCTTCTTTTAATGTCTCAATTGGCAGATCGCCCCCATAAACTGTTAGTTGACTTAAACGTTCCTTTGGCAGTTCTGAAAGATATTTTGCAAGCTGCACTCCTTCTTCAGGGTCATTACTTTTTATATGTATGAGAAATGACTGATTCGGAAAAAAGCTTAGTACTTCATCAAGTGTTGGCATTAGCCCAACGCCTTTACCACGAAAGGGATACGTTTTCCCGTTATCAAATGTATACCCATAGCCAATATCCAATTGTTTTAATTCTTCCATTGTGTGCTCTTTCGTAACACCTTTTCCATTCGTTCGGCATTCAAGAGTCCAATCATGGAAAATAGCAAATTTCCCATCCTTCGTTAATTGAACATCAAATTCAACGATGTCAGCACCTGCTTTAAAGGCTGCTTCTATTGATGGAATCGTATTCTCCAAAAATGGATGTTCAGGTTCATAAATCCTTTCGGCCGTACATGTTTCACCAGTGATTCCTTCCATTGGGAACGTTTGGGCCATTCCTCTATGTGCTAATAACAATGGAGCCTCCTCCCTGGCTTTCGAAAATAGAGAACTATTATTAAGAAACATGAAAGCTGATAAAACTAATACAAATATAGAAAACCTTTTGGCCACTCGTTTAAACTTCTTCATAATTCCTCCAAAATAAAAATGGACATACCTTCCAATAGTTTAGCATAGAAAAATAATCAGAAGCTCTGCTTATTTTGTGCAAAAAGAATTTAGCGGGTAACAAAGTTTAACTATTTCCGTCCAATATTAAGGGGGGATGGAAATGAATAGAAAACTTCTGCTGTTATTCCTACTATTGGGTATGACTCTGCTGGGCTGTTCCAAAGTAAATATGTTAGAAGAAAAGCCGCCAAATGCAGTTATTAAAATAAAATATGAAATGTATGAAACGACATTAGGCACTTATTGCTGGAATGGGAAAGGTGTAAGTACTTGTGTTGATACGGCTGGGCCAATTGAACTTTTAGAAGGTAAAAAGCCAATAAAAGTAAAGCCTGGTGAAAAAATTACATTTGTGATGGAGTATGATCCTAAACCAAACGAATACTATGTGGTCCAGATACATGGGAACGAGGAACATGCAATTGAGGTTATAGATTATAGTTTTACGGCACCTGCCGAAAAAGGAGTTTATTATTATTCGTTTGGAGTATGGTGGATGGATGAAAAGGTTGAGCATTTATCACATGGAGACGCATTTTATGCTTTTGCTTTAGAGATAGATTAAAAATTAATACTCATTAAAAAGGTTGCTCCAGTTAAAGTTGGCGGCAACCTTTTCGTTTTCTTCTTAGAAGAAATGTCTTCAAAATACATATCAATCTTTGGGACTAACAAACTATTAATTGACACTTCTTCGGTCAGATGTTACCATCTTAGTGGAAATAAACCAACTAAATACATAGGAATAATTAAAATAAAGCAGCGAGAGGTAAATTTTCGATTGACTATTAACTAAATATTGTTTAATATTCGAATAAAAAGATAATTAATTATCATTATATGATAATTAATTCTTATAATATGAGAAAGGGTGAGTGTTATGGAGAAGATTACGGCATTTCGAGGCACAGAACTTCGTTGTAAAGGCTGGCGTCAAGAGGCTTTGCTTCGCATGTTAGAGAATGTGCTAGAAAATGGGGAAAACCAGAAAGAATTGGTTGTATATGCAGCGCTCGGCAAGGCTGCCCGTAATTGGGATGCTTACCACGGAATTGTGAAAGCACTCCAAAATATTGAAGAAGATGAGACATTAGTCATTCAGTCCGGTAAGCCGATCGGAATTTTGAAAACTCATGCATTCGCACCACTTGTCATTATGGCCAACTGTAATATCGTTGGAAAATGGGCAACGAGTGAGAATTTTTACGATTTACAAGAAAAAGATCTGATTATGTGGGGCGGGCTGACAGCGGCTGCATGGCAATATATCGGTTCTCAAGGTGTGATTCAAGGAACATATGAAATTTTTGCCGCGATTGCGGAAAAGCATTTCAATGGAAGTCTAGCAGGGAAATTTATTTTAACGGCTGGACTTGGAGGAATGGGGGGAGCACAGCCACTCGCGGGCGTCATGGTTGGTGCGGCCATTCTTGTCGTAGAAATCGATGAGGCACGCGTCGATAAACGAATTGAAAACGGTTATTTACAAAAGAAAACGCATGATTTGGATGAGGCATTAGGCTGGATTGAAGAAGCAACTTCTAAAAATGATAGTGTGAGTGTCGGTCTAGTCGGAAATGCCGCGGATATTTATCAAGAGCTTGTGAGACGGAACATCACTCCGGATATCGTAACAGACCAAACATCAGCACACGATTTATTATATGGCTATATTCCATCAGGATATGACAAGGAAGATGTGAATCGTATACGTGAAACAAATCCGGCTAAGCTCGAGCAAGATGCGCGTGCATCCATTGCCAGGGAAGTTGAGTCAATGCTTGCGCTTAAAGACCGTGGTTCAATTGTGTTTGATAACGGCAATAACATTCGTACACAAGCGTATCAGTATGGTGTTAGTGATGCCTTTGATATCGATATTTTTACAGAAGCCTATTTACGCCCCTTGTTCAGCCGGGCGATTGGGCCGTTTCGTTGGATCGCTTTGACGGGTGATGAGGATGATATTCATACGATCGATAACTACATATTAGAACATTTTAAAGAAAATAAAATTGTTACCAATTGGATTTCACTCGCTAATCAATACGTTCCATTCCAAGGTTTACCCGCACGAATCGGCTGGTTCGGCCATGGTGAAAGAACAGAGTTAGCACTCGCAGTTAACAAGATGGTTCGGGATGGGGTATTAAGTGGCCCGATCGCATTCTCCCGAGATCACCTTGATGCAGGAGCGATGACACATCCAAATATTATGACGGAAAGAATGAAAGACGGGAGTGACGCTATTTCTGATTGGCCACTTTTGAATGGAATGTTAAGTTGCTCATCGATGGCGGATTTAACAGCAATCCACTCAGGTGGAGGCGGGTATTCCGGATATATGACGAGTGCCGGAATTACACTTGTTGCTGACGGGACGGTTGAAGCGGATATTCGGTTGAAGCATGCGTTAGATAATGATACTAGCTTAGGGGTACTAAGATATGCAGATGCCGGCTATGAAGAGGCGCTCGATGAAATTGATAAAAAAGGAATTCAACGGATTGTATTATAAACTAAGAATCAATTGATAAAAGAGGGGGAGAAACAGATGCGTGTATTAACGATGGATGATGTGAAAGCGGCGGTTGCAGGTGGTTCTGTGTATGCTTCAGGTGGTGGTGGATGGGTCGATCATGGACTAGAAATTGGTGGTGCGGCGGTTACGATGGGACAACCGAAATTGGTGTCTGTCGATGAACTTCCGGATGACGCGCTTATTATTACTTGTACGGCGATTGGTGCACCAGCTGGAAAAACGGATTGGCAAATGCTAGGTATCGATTATATTAAAGCAGTCAAGTTATTGATAGAAAACTATGAAGGAAAAATTGTTGGTGTGATGACACCGCAAAATGGAATGTCTAGCTCAATCAACGGCTGGTTACCAGCAGCAATGCTGGATTTGGTCGTAGTTGATGCAACAGGAGATATTCGCGCTCATCCAACAGGTAAGATGGGGCAGATGGGTGTAGCAGCCGATCCTCATTTTGAAACCATTCAAGTTGTTGTTGGCGGGAAGAAGGAAACTGGATCTTATATCGAGCTTGTCGTAAAAGGAGCACCGGCCAAAACTTCAAATATATTACGCACTGCTTCTGATATGTCAGGCGGATTTATCGCTTCTGCGAGACTGCCACTCCCTGCAAGCTTTATAAAAGAGAATGCTGCTGTCGGCGGTATTTCAATGGCGATCGATCTTGGCAAGGCAATCATTGAGGCTGAACCAAATGGTGCTGAAGCGGTCATCCAAACGATTTGTGATAAGACGAACGGAGAGATTTTAGGGCGGGGAAAGGTTATTTCCACATCCGTTGAATATTCAGGTGCTTTTGATATCGGTAAAATAGTCGTTGATGTGCCAAACAATCCACTAACATTGCATGTAATGAACGAATTTATGGCAGTAGATGATTCACAAGGTAATCGTTTGACGACTTATCCTGATGTGATTACGGCCATTTCAACTGAAACAGGTAAACCGCTTAGTGCTGGTGCATTAGATCCAGGTGTAGAGATTGCAGTATTTCGAATTCATAAGAGTCATATTCCACTTAGTTCAAGTGTACGCGATGCATCCGTTTATCCTGATGTCGAGGCTGCTTTAGGTATTCAGATTGCTGATTATGCATTAGAGGAATAAAAGCATTAGTACAAAGGGGAAAGGAGGATACTGGTGGAACTGATTTTGAAAGCATACGAATATTTAATAAAAAATCATAATCGATTTTTAGAGGAGCTGCAAGTTCATTTAACCTTAAGTTTTTCGGCGCTCATTCTTGGTTTACTTCTCTGTGTTCCACTTGGGATATGGTGCGCAAAAAATCCAAAAGTTGCAGCAGCGATTATGAATACGGTCAATTCCATTCGGGTTATTCCGAGTCTGGCTATCCTTGTTATTATGCTGCCACTGATTGGAACTGGATTTTTACCGGCGCTTATCGCATTGACAGTGTTAGCCTGTCCTCCGATCCTTATTAGTACATTTATGGGGTTTCGTGGAATTGATCCTGCGATTCTTGAATCTGCTACTGGGATGGGAATGAGCGAAAAGGCGGTGTTAAGGAAAATTGAGTTCCCGCTAGCGATGCCACTCGTGATTGCTGGTGCGAAAACATCGAGTGTAGAGGTTCTTGCTAGTGCATCGCTTGCGGCATTTATTGGAGGCGGTGGGTTAGGAACATTTATTATTAATGGATTAAGCATGTATAAATTTGAAGTGTTGCTCGTCGGTGCCATCCCGATTGCGTTATTAACGATATTTTCAGAGGTCATTTTTTCAGTGATTGAGCGTATGACAACAAGGTATCAAAGAGATTCATAGGGAAGAAAACTATTTTAGAGGAGGTTTATCATGAAAAAAAAATCATGGATTGTTCTAGCAATTGTACTTGTATTTTCTTTGGCACTTAGTGCTTGCAGTGGTTCTTCGAATATAAAGGTAGGTTCGAAAAACTTTACGGAATCGCTCATTTTAGGTGAAATGTATGCATTAGCATTGGAGGATGCAGGATTTAAAGTAGACCGTAAATTGAATCTTGGTGGAACACTTGTTGCTCATGAGGCACTAAAGAAGGGTGATATTGACGTGTATCCTGAATATACAGGTACTGGACTCCTTAATATTATGGAGGAAGAGCCACTCTCTGATCCACAACAAGTGTATGATATGGTTGCTGATTTTTATAAGAAGGAATTTGATCTTGTTTGGTTAACTCCGTCAAACGCGAATAACACGCAAGCAATCGCTGTATCGAAAAAAGCATCGGATGAATATGGAATTAAGACTCTATCAGACCTTCAAGCAAATGCAGAACACATCGATTTTGCTGCGGTTCCCGAGTTTGAAGAACGCGAAGACGGATTGCTTGGAATGAATCGGGTATACGGGGATTTTAATTTTAAAAGTCTAAAGCTTTATGACTATGGTGTCAAATATCGTGCTGTATTAGAGGACGAAGTGCAAGGGACAGTTGCGTTTGGAACAGATGGTGATTTAACGAATCCAGATCTAGTTTTGTTAGAAGATGATAAACATTTATGGCCGCCATATTTCGTTGCTCCAGTCATTCGCCAAGATACATTAGATAAGGATGAAAAAATCAGGAAAATCTTAGATGATATCTCAGCGAAACTTGATGATAGCACGATGCAGAAATTGAATGCGGAAGTGGACATTAATCAGCGTGAGTATGCGGATGTAGCGAAAGAATTTTTACAAAATGAAGGTTTGATTAAATAATCTTATATTCAGCGGGAATGCGAAAGTTCTCGCTGAATGAAACTTTACTTTATAGATGTAGAATTGAGGGTGAGAGGTTTGACGAAGAATGCCATTGTTTTTGAACAAGTGATCAAACAGTTTCCTAATGCGGCAAAACCGTCCGTGTATGAAACAAACCTCACAATTGAAGAAGGTAGCTTTGTCACAATCCTAGGAGCATCCGGATGTGGAAAGACAACATTGTTGAAAATGGTAAATCGGATTCATGATATGACATCTGGGAAAATTTTTGTGCATGGTAAGGACATTATGGATATACCAGTCACCGAACTGCGGCGCAATATTGGCTATGTCATTCAACAAATTGGTTTATTTCCGCATATGACAATTGCTGAAAATATTGCAACAGTTCCTAAGGAATTAGGCTGGGATGCGAAAAAAATCGATGAACGAATCGATTTTTTACTAGAATTGATCGAGTTGTCACCTGAGGAATATCGTAACAGATATCCGCGGCAATTATCTGGTGGACAGCAGCAGCGTGTTGGTTTGGCTCGGGCTTTGGCTGGCAATCCGTCGATTATGTTAATGGATGAACCATTCGGGGCGATCGATGCAATTACCCGAAGTACATTGCAGGATGAAATGATTCACATTCAACGCAAACTAAACAAGACCATCTTGTTTGTTACACATGATATTGACGAGGCGCTGAAATTAGGGGATAAAATTGTGATTATGAACGAAGGAGTCATTCAACAATATGACACACCCTTAAACATCATTACGAATCCAGCAAATTCTTTTGTTAGTGAGCTTGTTCATTCAGAGGATGTCGTGCAACATCTCAGTCTAATGAGAGCTGATCATGTGATGGTGCCACTTACTGATACGATCGACCCCCAAGAAGTAAAAGTGGATCAGGCTGAGAATTTGAAAAGTGTTCTCTCACATATTTTACAGGCACAAAGCGATTCAGTCATCGTGACAGCGGAGGATCAAACACCGATTGGGCGAATCACATTGGCTGAGCTTAAAGGTTATATTGCGGGAAGTAATCGCTCAAAAGCCGCTCTATAACGTAAAGGTGGGAAAAAACTATGTTTGACTATTTAATCAATCAGTATGATCGTATATTGATGTTATTTTTTCAACATCTTATGCTTACTGTTATTTCACTAAGCATCGCCTTGCTGATTGCTCTACCCGTAGGAATATTATTATCCCGAAAAAAGTGGTTGTCTGTGCCGGTTTTGTCGATTCTCGGCATCTTATATTCGATTCCTAGCTTGGCAATGTTTGCCTTCCTAATTCCAATTGTTGGATTGGGCCTAAAACCTGCAATTATTGCCCTCATTGCCTACTGTCAACTCATACTCGTCCGCAATGTCATGGTTGGATTTCAATCCATAGATCCAGCGATCATTGAAGCGGGCAAAGGAATGGGACTAGCCTCACTTCGATTGTTTTGGAAAATTGAATTTCCACTCGCTTTACCTGTGATTTTAGGCGGCATCCGAATCGCCACCATTTCGACCATTGGGATCGCCACGATTGCCGCATGGATCAACGCTGGTGGACTTGGAGTTATTTTATTTGAAGGACTTTATCAAAATCATACTCCTAAAATGATCTGGGGTACCATTTTTGTATCCCTGCTTGCGATCGCAGCTAACCAGTTATTATTAAGTTTAGAGAAACGCTCTGCCTTAAAAGTAAGAGGTGAACTCGTATCGAAGTAGAAGAACATATTGATTATCACCAAGTGAGGGATAAAGCGGTGAATGTAAACAAAAATCAAACGATCGAAAGAGCATTAGATATTATTTTTTCTTTAGCCGAAGTGGAGTCGAACTTGACCGTGAGTGAAATCGCGGAGAAAGTCGCCATTCCGGAAAGCACCGCTTATCGACTAATCAAAACATTAGAGAATTATGGAATGGTCGAAAGAAAATCAGTCGGACAAATCAGATTAGGTGTGCGCATACTTGATTTGGCAAGAAGTTTACAGCAACAAATGGACCGGGAATTAATTACGATTGCTCGACCGATCATGGAAATGTTAACTGAAAATGTAAATGAAACGTCCTTGCTTTGTGTGAGGTCAGCAACTGAGGTGATTTGTGTGCAAAGTATAGAAACACGTCAAATCCTTAGGTTGTCTGTTGAAGTAGGAAAAATATTACCGCTCTACCGCGGAGCTTCAGGCAAAGCGATTTTAGCATTTGAAAAGAAACAAACAATCTCACAATTAGTCCAAACAATCTCAGACGAAAATGTACGACAAAACATTCAGTCAGAAATAGAAGAAATTAGATCGCAAGGCTATTGCCTGACGTTCGCGGAAGTGGATACAAATATATTTGGTTTAGCAGTTCCTATATATGATAAAGACAAACGTGTCATTGCTTCACTGACAGTCGCTGGGCCAACAGATCGATGGACGAAAGAAAACAGTGAATTATTTGTGAATACTGTCGTGTCCTCAGCAGAAGAAATCTCGAGGCAGCTAGCTTGCGTTTCTACTGCATCTTTATATAAGGGGGAGGAAGGTAATTGACCATGTTACATACGGAATTCGATCTGTTGATTAAGGGTAACGTTGTTTTACCAGACCGTATCGATTATGAGTCGACTATAGCAATTAAAGATGGGAAAATAAGCCACGTTTCTAAAGATAATACAAAACTGTTTGGCAAAGAAACGATTGATGCATCGGGAAGTTATATTCTCCCGGGTGCGATTGATGCGCATGTTCATTGCTTTAGCTCGCTTGCGGAAGGTTTTACGAATGCAGGCAAATCGGCTGCTGCCGGTGGCGTAACAACGATTATTGAAATGCCATATGATGCAACAGGAATCGTTTGCACTGAGCAGCTCTTTTTGGAAAAAGCAGCTAGGCTAGAAGAAGAGGCGGTTGTTGATACGGCCTTATTGGCAACGATTCCAAAAGAAGATGGTTTGGATGAAATTACAAAACTGGCTCAAGCAGGTGCCTGTGGCTTTAAAGTATCGATGTTTAATACGGATTCTTTTCGGTTTCCCCGTATTGATGAAGGACAATTATTGGATGCTTTTGCTGTCATAGCGAAAACGGGACGTCCCGTCGGGGTTCATGCGGAAAATGATGATATTGTCAGAAGATATTTACGTAAATTTGCTGATCAAGGTATGGCGGATCCACGTGCGCATGGTTATAGCCGACCGAAAGTGGCGGAATCTGTTGCAGGATTAACAGCGATGGAATTGGCCTATTATACCGGAGTAAAGCTGCACTTATATCATAGTACTTTTAAACGGATCTTTGATTTCGTTGACTATTATCGCTCACAAGGTGCAAAAATCACAGCAGAAACATGTACACATTACTTAACTTTTAACGAAGAAGATCTGTTGGAGCTTGGTGCTAGAGGGAAAATCAACCCACCGCTGCGCACGAAACAAGATGTAAGCGATCTATGGGATCTCATTGCATCTGGCAAAATCGATATGGTCACATCAGACCATGCTCCGTGGACGTTAGACCGAAAAGCAAGCAGTGATATTTTTCAAAATGCATCGGGTGCGCCAGGTGTTGAAACACTATTGCCGATTATGTACAGTGAAGGAGTTGCGTCGGGGAAGATAACGATATTAGATCTCGTACGTGTACTTTCAGAAAATCCAGCAGCAACTTTCGGATTAGACCATTGCAAAGGTCGCATCGAAGTTGGAATGGACGCTGATATCGTCATTTTGGATCCACAGCAGTCGTATACCTTGGATGAAAAAGCTTTACATTCCAGCGCAAACTGGAGTCCGTATCACAACCGTAAAGTATACGGAAAAATAGTGAACACATTTGTTCGCGGACAGAAGGTATATAACGAGCACGGAGAAGTAGTAGGAAAAGCAGGCGATGGTCAGTTTGTCAAAGCAGTGCATAAGGGGTTGTGAAGCATGAGCCATTCATTTCACCTGCAGCCTAATCGAGATCGTATTCAACGGGACATATTAACTTTGGCAGAAATGGTTGATAAAACGAAACCTGGCTGGACACGAAGGCCGTTTACACCATGGTATAAGCAAAGCCGTGCATGGTTAAAAGAGCAAATGGAAGCGTGTGGGCTGGATGTCAAAATAGATGCTGGTGCTAATCTGATTGGAACAATGGCTGGTACGGATGACCATTGTAAGCCAATCATGATCGGATCTCATACGGATACCGTCACTGGCGGAGGCCGTTTTGATGGGATCATTGGTGTTGTTGCTGGCCTGGAAATTGCTCGCCGCTTGCAGGAAACGGGAACAAGATTGCGCCATCCACTTGAAATTGTTGATTTTACAGCGGAAGAACCAAGTGAGTTCGGAATATCGACCATTGGAAGCCGAGCAATGGTCGGCCATTTATCACCCGAGATGATGGAACGGACGGATCAATCAGGGCTAAAGTTGAAAGATGGGATTCAGATGATGGGGGGAGCGCCCAATCGAATCGCTGAGCTCACTCGTAAACAAGGGGATGTCAGCTTGTATTTGGAGCTCCACATCGAACAAGGGCCCGTTTTAGAACAATCGAATAAGCAGCTTGGAGTTGTGACCGGGATTGTTGGCATCCATCGCTATCGAGTCATCGTTGAAGGAAAACCTAACCACGCGGGCACAACCCCGATGAATATGCGTTTCGATGCATTAGCAGGTGCATCACAATTCGTGTTAGAACTGGAGAATTTATGCAAAGCGACATATGCGGACCCTGTGGTGGGCACAGTGGGAAAATTAATGAATGAACCGAATGGGGCGAATGTTGTTCCGGGACGCGTCACATTTGAATTGGAAGTTCGCTCGCTTGACGCGGGAATTATCGAGACAATCATCGATAAATTCTCTCGTTTTTCCAATCATATCGCCGCATATCGGTCTCTAGAAATTAGTTTAGATAATTTATCAAAGTCTGAAGCGATTCGTGTTCTTCCTGAAATTCAGGACAAGATTAGTAAAGCATGTGCCGCTGCTGGAAGTACAATGTATTTACCAAGCGGTGCGGGCCATGATGCGAATCAACTGGCAAACATTGCTCCAGTGGGCATGATTTTTGTTCCTAGCAGTGATGGCAGAAGTCACTGCCCGGAGGAATGGACAGATTATGTTGATGTTGCACGTGGAATCGAGGCAATGGCAAGAGCGCTACTTGAATTTGATCGTAGTATATAGTCTATTTCTAATTTTCTACTACTCTAGCTAGAGCGCTTATTATAACTATTTCACAAGTGGGGGTGAAACATGTGTCTAGTCAAACTGGGGAGCTTATAATAGACGGGCAATCATTATCATATAATAAGATTGTTGAATATATTGAAAATCCGAAACTGCAAGTTTCCTTGTCAGCTCAAGCAAAAGATCGAGTAAAGCTGTTCCGTTCTGCCGTAGATCAATGGTTGGTAGATGAGAAAAAAGTGATTTATGGTGTGACAACTGGTTTAGGTAAATTAAAGAATTTTGTCGTTGATGAATGTAATCAAAATGAATTTCAGCGAAAGATCTTACTTTCACATGCTGTGGGGCTTGGTCCAAATTTTCCAGATCCAGTCGTTCGCCTTGCAATGTTATTGCGAGTAAATGTACTTGCCCGTGGTAATTCAGGGGTAAGAGCTGAATTTATTGAGCGAATTCTGCAGTTGTTAAATAAAGGTATCTATCCGTGTGTACCTCAAATCGGCTCATTAGGGGTCGGCGATTTACAGGCAATGGCGCATATCGGTTTATGTATCATTGGGGCCCCGGAAGGAAGGGCTCGTTTCCAGGGGGAAGAGGGGAAAATCGCTGATATTTTGGCTAAGGCACAAATATCTCCCGTCCGCTTTGAAATGGCTTCAAAAGAAGCATTGGCTTTAATTGACGGTAGTACGATGGTGCTTGCTGCAGCAATCTATACTTATTATCAAGTTCAGCAGCTTTGTAAAGTTGCTGATATGGCTGCGGCCTTAAATATCGAGGCAAGTAGAGGGGAATTGAATGCACTTGATCCCCGGATCCACGAAGCGAACAATCTTCAAGCAGAGCAGGAAACAGCACGAGTGTTGCGGGAATTATTAGAAGGGAGCCAATGGACGACGGATGAGGGAAGAAAACGATTAGGTGAATTCTCGCCTCGTGTCCAGGATGCAGTGAGCATACGATCTACGGCCCAAGTCCATGGAGCAATTAAAGATGTGTTGCAATATATCCAATCTATTTTAGATAAAGAAATGAATGCCGCGAAGGATAATCCGTTAATTTTCCATAATGGCGTGAATTTTGAAAGTATAAGCGGTGGAAATTATCATGGGGCACATCTTTCATATGCGCTGGACTTTATGGGGATTGTCATTACAGATTTAGCTGTTATATCTGAGCGAAGATCCGCTCGTCTGCTCGATCCAGCTATGAGCTATGGTTTACCGGCAAATTTAGTTGCAAATGCCGGGTTAAATACTGGATTTGCACTTGTTCATGCGAACGCTACGGCAATCATCGGCGAGATGAGGCTATTAGCAACGCCAGCAAGTGTAAATTCAATCCCTGCAAAAGGCAATCAAGAAGATCATAATAGTATGGCGATGGGAGCCGTTCGTAAGCTGACCCAAATCATCGAACATGCCCAACAAGTACTGGCGATTGAACTGCTCCTTGCAGCGCAAGCCATCGATCTTATTGCGGACGAAATGCATGATTTGCCGATGGGAATAGGCACATCAACTCTCCATCGTTGGATTCGACAAACAATTGAACCGATGTGGGAAGATCGGTTTATCCTATCAGATCTGGAGAAAATGATTGAATTTGTAAAAAGCGGCCAGATTGTGGCGCAATTTCCGCAGCGGAAAATTTCTGCGTAGAATGAAAGTGGTCGGTAACTTCGGATTTGTAAGCCAGCATTAGGAAGAGCTTGCCCCATAAGCAGTATAGGGCGAGCTCTGTTCCTCATTAAATCATCACTTTACACATCTTTTTCGTCTTCGCTATCCATCTTATCAATTCCTTAATCACTGAAGTGGTTAAAACACCTTATATAGATAGTAAGATGATTAAAGTCAATTTTGAAGATTAATAATTGGAAAGTGAAGCCTCAATTAGTAATATATTGGGGCTTTTTTTATTGAATTAAGTTTAAGTAGACTATGAAGTATTCATGACGCTCGTTTTGTATGATACAAGAA